>NZ_KV793046.1:0-64119 GCF_001808345.1 Staphylococcus sp. HMSC06C11 | reverse complement strand
TCACAAAGCGACTCATCAAGTGCAAGCGCATCAACAAGCACTTCAGACTCAGAAAGCACATCAACATCAACAAGCGACAGCGCATCCACAAGTCTAAGTAACTCAAACAGTACTAGCACATCACTAAGTGACTCGATATCGTCATCATTAAGTAATAGTAATTCGCTAAGTGACAGTACATCAGGCTCATTAAGTGATTCTACCTCAGGAAGTACATCTATAAGCACAAGCACTTCAATTAGCGATTCAACAAGTATGAGTACATCTGAATCAGAAAGTGAGTCAATATCATCTAAGAGTCAATTCTCATCCTCGATGGTTGAACCGACTAGCACATCGTTGCCAGAATTTGATTTACCATCATACTTGGCTTCAGAATCAATCAGTGCTTCAACATCAATGAGTAGTTCAGAATCACTAAGTACATCAACATCAGATTCCTTAAGTGATTCGACATCGACGAGCGTATCGCTTTCAAACAGTGATTCAACATCAAATTCTCAATCAGTCAGTGATTCTAACTCTAGTAGCACATCAAGTTCAGAAAGTGTCTCTACGTCAGGTAGCACATCAAGTTCAGATAGCATGTCAACATCAATTAGCGATTCAACAAGTATGAGCAACTCTGAAAGAGGAAGCTCAACAGACAGTACATCGACATCAGAAAGTGACTCAACATCAGATAGCGCATCAATGAGTAGATCAACGTCAACCAGCGATAGCACTTCTAATAGTTTAAGTACATCTACGAGCACATCCGACTCAGATAGTACTTCAATGAGCACAAGTACGTCTGAATCAATAAGCACATCGACATCTACAAGCAACTCGGATTCTTCAAACCATCAAGGTTCGCTTGTGGATCCTAGTGGATTCAAACCTAGTCACCAAAATCCAGGTGAACAACATCTTAGTGGTAGTATGGATTCTTCAGAATTAATTAATTCTAATCAGTCGAATAAAGAATCTAATTTCACTTCTGAAAATGAACACAATCATAATCAAGTGACTCAACATGGTAGAAAACATTCAGATCAACAAAATGACAAAGCATTACCTAATACTGGTGAAGATGAAACAAATAGAGGCGGATTAGTTTCATTAGTATTAACAATGCTAGCTGGTTTAGGATTAATTAGAAGATCTAAAAAAGACAAAAATAAAGATAGAAAAAATAATGAAGATTAATCATAGCGATTAGTTACTTAATATTAAAAAGGCTAGGGTAATATAAATAAAATGATTACTATTACAAGTAAAACTAATTTATTTATCTCCTTAGCCTTTTTGATATCATTTGAAAATGAAATAAACCATTTGATTAGGGTGAAAATATGTTGAAAGAATTTGAATATAAAATTCTATATAAAAGAATATTATTTACATGTTTCATTTTAATTATTTACATACTTGGCAGTAATATTTCTATTGTCGGTAATGAAGCAATTAAACAACATAAGGATTCATTCTTTAAGCTAGCAATTTCCAATGTCGGTGGAGACTTAAATACATTGAATATTTTTTCACTAGGACTTGGACCGTGGTTAAGCTCAATGATTATCATTACCCTAATGAATTATAAAAATGAAGATAAAGTGAAAACGCAAACGCGCGTGGAACGTCATTTTAAAGAAAGATTATTAACACTTCTTTTAAGTACGATTCAGGGATTCTATATCATACATTCATTTATTAATAAAAAGGCGATAACTGATACAAATATTTTTATATTGTTACTTGTCTTAATTACAGGAACGTTATTTTTAGTATGGTTAGCTGACCAAAATACCACATACGGTATTGCTGGACCTATGCCAATTGTATTAATGAGCCTTGTTAAATCAATGTTCAATAGTCATTTTGCTAAATTAAATTTAAATCCAATACTATTGGTCATTATCATCTGTTCATTGGCTTTGATACTCTTCATCTTACTCTTTATAGAACGGTCAGAGTATCGCTTAGAATACAATGATATTATGAATATTTCTTCAAAGGATACACCAACTTATTTGTCGTGGAAGTTAAATCCGGCAGGAAGTATAACGATAATGATGAGTTTATCTATCTTCATACTTGAGAATAATATAGTTAATCTCATAGGTAGACTTGCCGTAGATAAGGATTTTGAGACGACTATTTTCAGTTTTTCAAACCCTATAGGTATTACAATCTATTTATTGATGCAAATCGTATTAGGGTATGTCTTATCACGATTTTTAATTAATACGCGACGTAAATCGAAAGAATTTCTTAAAAACGGAAATTATTTTGAGGGGATATATCCAGGTAAGCATACGACACGATTTTTATCACAAAAAGCACGCCGTGTATGTTGGTCTGGTTCAATCATTGTAGCTATTGTGTTAGCTATTCCATTATATTGTTCATTACTTGTGCCACATTTATTTGAAGAAATTTACTTTTCGATTCAATTGATTGTCTTTGTTTATATAGGTATTAATATCGCAGAAACACTGCGTGCGTATTTATATTTTGATGGTTACAAGCAAATATTAGATAAATATTGGTAAGGAGGAAATTATGAAGCGATTTATTCCTGCATGGTATAGTCATGATAAATGGTGGGAAAGTACATCAGTACCTTTCTATCAAAAGCGTCAATACACAGACTTTGATGATATGATCAGTTTAATGACAATGCATAGTAAAAATAATGTGGATTATCAGTTGATGATACTTAGTTTCAGTCCTTATCTCAGAACTTTCCTTCACAGATATGATTTGTTTGAAACTAACTATTGGTCAGTGTTTGATGATATTCAAGGTGTTAGTCATCAAACCCCACAGGCAATTGATTATCGAGATTTAGCGTGGCCTGAAAATACAGAATTTATATTTACTCCTTATCAAATTCAGGCGGTCACAGGGGAACATACTTTTTCAAAGATACACTTTAGTCAAGAAGGATATTTAATGTGGATAGAAGACTTTCAACACAATATAATCCAACGACGCTATGTCATTGATGATAGAGGTTTTATTTCAGCGGTTAGAACATATACTGAGACGGGTCAAAGTAAAATGAAACATTACTTCTCAATCAAAGGAGAAGAAATATTTAAAGAAGATTTGAGAAATAAAACAGTGACAATTAAGGAGCAATTCCAATCAAATTTTAAACAAACAACTTATGCAACTATGGCAGATTTAATTGAAGAAAAGTTTAAAGAGTATGCCGAAAGAGAGATTAAAAAAGATGACTTAATCATCGTTGCATCAGATGAAAGACACAATTCAGTGATGGCTCATACGATAGATGAGTCTTCTTTATGTTTTTCAGTATTTACAGAGCGAAATAAGAAAGTGACGCCTGAACTATTTGATTCAATCTCTCAAGCACGCTATTGTCTGGTCGATACGCAAGACAATCAGAGAGAGATTCAACGTTATGCTAAGGAGTCTCAAACGCATCTACATTTATTAAGAGTAACGCCCTTTGATGCGCAAACGATATCTAATAAAAGTAGTCAACTCAATGATACGTATGTAGGATTATGGATAGATCAATTACCTAAACATGAATTGCGAGTGATTTTAACTTCATTATTTCAATATATACAACAAAAAGATCATTTCAAGTTAAAATTACTTACCAAATACAAGAATGATCCAAACGATTGGTTAATGGAAGAAATTGCTCGACTCAATGATACGTACCACCAAGAAAAACAAGAACATTCTGATGAAATTGAGGATATATTGGCATCACAAATAAAAAAAGAAACGGTCATAGAATTGGAGTATGTACCTTTTTCAGAAGACTTTGTTAGAGCTATCTCCAATTTAAGGTTAGTTGTCGATTTATCAAATGAACCCGACCTTTTTCTACAAATTTGTTGTATAGGCGCAGGTGTGCCACAAGTTAATTATAGAGGGACTGATTATGTTAAACATGAACAGAATGGTTTAATCATAAAAGATATTTCTCAAATCGTCTCAGCTTTAGATTATTTTTTAGTACATTTAAAAAAGTGGAATTATTCGTATGCATATTCCATGAGATTAGTAGATGAATTTAGTTCTATAAATATCATTCATCAAATTAATCAATTGTTTGAAGGTGATGATAAATATGCCACGTACATTTAAAGTACTCCAAATTGGAGGGAATGATTTAGAAAACCTTTTTGAAAATAAAAGAGAAGTCGAATGGGATTATATAGATACGGCTGTATTTGATTTTGAAAGTGGTTATCTCCAAGCAGTAGAAGCTCTTATAGAACAAAACGGGGCATTTGATTTTGTGTTTACACAAGCGCCGTACTCTGAGTCACTTATCAATTTATTCAAAATCGTTAGCACGCCCTATAACACGGTGATAGACGAGGCATATTGGGATGTGCATTTCCAAGAAGAAAAGGTCGTTCAGCAAAATTTTATCAAACCTCTCAAGTATGATAATGAGGAAGATTTGCATCAGAAATTACAGGCGATAACATTTCCTGGGCAATATGGTGATAAAGTAACACCTATACATTGTCGTGTAAATACAGCGTTTATTGGAAAATACCAATTTAACGGTAATGAATCGTTAGAGATTTCGGGAAACTTTGGCGACCAACTTACACCTCTTGTCACATGGAGTCGAAACATTATTGCTGATGAAAATAAAGTCAATCAAATATGGCCAGAATTTAAAATTGAAGGTGAAGTTAAGATACAGTATACGCTACGTATGATACCGGTCTACTCTACTGAGCAACCAGTTGAAACATTCATCTTTGAACAGAATGAATTAGACCAACCGATAGAGTTGCCTGCGAGACCGTATAAAGCTAATGTGAGTATTTCTCTCAAAGCGCAAGGAGAAGGTACGTTGTTTGTAGGTTCAATTCACAAGCGTTGGTCTAGGTTGGAATTAGGTCAATTTATTCTAGGAGGACAACGGTTTAGCGATAAAAACCGTAATGAGTTCTTTCATTACTTCAATCCAGGTGATTTTAAACCACCATTGAATGTGTATTTTAGTGGCTATAGAACTGCTGAAGGCTTCGAAGGTTTCTTTATGATGAACCGTTTGAATGCACCTTTCATTTTAATTAGTGATCCTCGAATTGAGGGTGGGGCCTTTTATTTAGGATCTGAAGATTATGAGAATGGCATTAAAGATGTCATCCTGGGTGCGTTAGATTATTTAGGTTTTACCCATGACCAATTGATACTTTCAGGATTATCAATGGGATCTTTTGGTGCTTTATATTATGCGACACGACTTCAGCCGGCAGCAGTGATAGTAGGTAAACCATTGATTAATGTCGGAACGATTGCTAATAATATGAAGCTAGTCCGTCCTAACGACTTTGGTACATCTTTAGATGTTTTAAGATCTAATGAAGGCGGTATTTCTGAAAATGAAATCAACCAACTTGATCAAAAATTTTGGAATCAAATACACAACAGTCAACTCACCCAGACAACATTTGCGATTGCATATATGGAGCACGATGATTATGATATCAATGCCTTTCATGAATTATTACCAGTACTTACAAAACAATATGCGCGTGTAATGAGTAGAAGTGTACCAGGGAGACATAATGATGATTCTTCGACAATTACTAACTGGTTTATCAATTTTTATCATTTAATCATGGCACAACAATTTGGGAGAGAATCACATGCAAGAAGCTAAACAATTTGAAGTGAAATGGCGATTAGTCAATTTAACTACATTTATGTATGGCACTAAGTTACATTTTAATAATGATGATATTTATTTTGAAAATCCACTCATGCCTTCAGGTACAGTGATTCACAATTGGTATATGCTGACGAACTTTACAGAAGATCGTGTGAGTCCTAAACTTCCGATATTAAAAAAAGGACATCGTTACTTATTTAAATTTAATTTTCAAGTTGAGCCTGAAGGAGCAGCCTATTTCAAAATTAAGTTTTATCGTAAAAACAAAGAACAATTTGAATACAAAATTATTAAAAATAAGGAAGAAGAAATCGTTTATCCGTTAGAAGCGCATTCTTATCAGTTGGAGTTAGTTAATGCTGGAATGGATCATCTTCACTTTCAAAATATAACGATTGTGGAACTAGGAGATGGGACATACCGTAACCCAAGTACTGCAAAAGGCATTAACACTAAAGAGAAGTTTGAAATTATGAATCGTGTGATAAAAAATGCAAGAACGTATGACTTGGATGCACTTTCCGATGCTGGAGGTGAAAACCGTGAATAGCGGTATTAACACAATCATTAACAACATGAGATTGCGTCGAGTGAGTAAATCTTTAAAGCAAATTAATTCATTAAGCAAGGAATATGCGAACTATACAGATGAACAATTAAAAGCGAAAACGCTACAATTTAAAGAACGGTTACAATCTAGTAAAACTACCTTGGACAAGTTATTGCCTGAAGCGTATGCCACTGTACGTGAAGTGTCGAAACGTGTGCTTGGAATGTATCCAAAGGATGTTCAAGTACTTGGAGCAATTGTCATGCACCAAGGTAATATTGCTGAGATGCAAACGGGTGAAGGTAAAACTTTAACGGCTACGATGCCACTGTATTTAAACGGGCTCGCAGGAAAAGGTGCCTACCTTATTACTACTAATGAATATCTTGCGAAACGTGATTATCAAGAGATGAAACCATTATATGAATGGCTTGGCCTTAGCGCATCTCTTGGCTTCGTCGATATACCAAACTATGAATATGAAGAAAATGAGAAGTATCATCTATATCATCATGATATCGTCTATACGACGAACGGTCGTCTTGGCTTCGACTATTTAATTGATAATTTGGCTGACGATATACAAGCTAAATTTCTACCAGACTTAAATTTTGCAATTATTGATGAGGTCGACTCAATTATTTTAGATGCAGCTCAAACACCACTCGTTATTTCAGGTGCACCACGTGTACAATCTAATTTATTTCATATTGTTAAATCATTTGTAGAAACACTTGAAGAGGATGTTCATTTTCAAGTGAAATTTAATAAAAAGGAAGTTTGGTTAACTGAAGAAGGGATAGAAGCGGCGAATCATTACTTTAAAGTAAATAATATGTACGAGAATCAACATTTTGATTTAGTCAGAATTATCAACTTATCGCTTCGTGCAAAGTATTTATTTAAGTATAATTTGGATTATTTTATCTTTGATGGTGAAATCGTGTTAATTGATAGGATAACAGGGCGCATGTTGCAGGGTACTAAACTGCAGTCAGGTTTACATCAAGCGATTGAAGCGATTGAAGATGTTGAGATTTCTAGGGATATGAGTGTGATGGCGACGATTACATTCCAAAACTTGTTTAAACAATTTAATCAATTTTCCGGAATGACAGGGACCGGTAAACTAGGGGAAAAAGAATTCTTCGATTTATATTCCAAAATAGTGGTAGAAATCCCAACTAATAGTCCAATTAAACGTGACGATCGTCCAGATAGAGTCTTTGCGAATGGAAATATTAAGAATGAAGCGATTTTAAAAAGTGTCGTTGATATTCATCGCACACAGCAACCAGTACTTCTTATTACTAGAACAGCTGAAGCTGCAGAATATTTCTCACAGCAATTATTCAAAAAAGACATACCTAACAACTTGCTTATCGCACAAAATGTTGCGAAAGAAGCACAAATGATAGCAGAAGCTGGGCAATTATCAGCGGTAACAGTGGCGACAAGTATGGCTGGACGAGGTACTGATATTAAATTAGCTAAAGATGTCTTCGAAATTGGTGGATTAGCAGTCATAATTAATGAGCACATGGAAAATAGCCGAGTAGACCGTCAATTGAGAGGGCGTTCAGGACGTCAAGGAGACCCAGGGTATTCTCAAATTTTCGTATCATTAGATGATTATTTAGTAAAACGTTGGAGTAATTCTAATTTAGTGGGAAATGAAAAACTACTATCGTTGGAATCTTCAAAATTAGAAAATAGTACACTATTCCAAAGACGAGTGAAGTCAATCGTTAATAAAGCGCAACGGGTTTCTGAAGAAACTGCCATGGTTAATAGAGAAATGGCTAATGAATTTGAAAAAAGTATTAGTATTCAGCGAGAAAAAATTTATGACTTAAGAGATCAAATTCTTGAGAGAGAACACTTTGAGGACTTTAACTTTGAACAATTAGCGCGAGACGTCTTTGCGAATGATATTAAATACAAAAAGTTAATCAACGAAGAAGCACTGATTAATTACATTTATAAAAATTTAAGTTTTGTTTTTAATGAAACTGTTTCAAATATAGACATTAAAAATCGTGAAGAGGTTATACAGTTTTTAATAAAACAGTTTAAGCAACAACTTAATCATAATCTGAAAGAAGTATCTGACCCATACTTAAAACGCCGTTTTTTACAAAAGTCCTTTATAAAAGCAATTGATAGTGAGTGGATAGAACAAGTGGATAACTTGCAACAACTTAAAGCAAGTGTCAATAATCGACAAAATGGTCAACGAAACATCATTTATGAATATCACAAAGTTGCTTTAGAAACGTATGAATTAATGGCGAAGGACATCAAAAGAAAAATCATTCGAAATTTATGCTTAAGTATTCTAACATTCGATAAATCTGATGATATGGTCATCCATTTTCCATAAATAAAGAGGTGTAAAGGCATGACGATTTATAATATAAATTTTGGTATTGGGTGGGCAAGTAGTGGGGTTGAATATGCGCAAGCTTATCGAGCTCAACTGCTTCGTCAACTCAACTATCCAATCAAGTTTGTGTTTTTAGATTTTATTCAATCTGAAAATATTCAAACTCTAACGAGTAATATTGGGTTCAAAGATGATGAAATTATCTGGTTATATCAATACTTCACAGATATTAATATCGCTCCCACTACATATACAGTTAATGATTTAATATCTGAACTTGGTAACGAGGTCTCAAGTTATGAGCGAAATGGGAAAGTATTGAGACTGTATTTAGACAATAATGAGACTTTCGTTACATGCTATTTAAAAAATCCTGAAGAAAACTATGTCGATCGTGCAGAATTTGTAGTGAATGGCATGTTAATTCGTAAAGATTTTTATAGTTATGTGCGTACATTTTCTGAGTATTATGCGCCGTATGATAAGAGAGCTAAACTATATATGCGTCAATTCTATAATGAGGACGGATCAATTGTTTATAAAGAATACATAGATGATGATGCACATGTATATGTATTTGATGATGCACGTTTATATAGTAAAGAAGAATTTATCGCGTATTTTATTCGCAAACTTCACTTAGAAAGCGACGATATTGTCATTATTGATCGCGCTACAGATGTAGGTCAGGCTATTTTACAAAATAAGGGCGACAGCAAAGTGGGTGTAGTTGTCCATGCCGAGCATTATAGTATGAACTCAACTGATGATACACATATTTTATGGAATAATTATTATGAATATCAATTTGAGAATGCAAAATACATTGATTTCTTTATTACAGCAACAGATTTACAAAATAAAATATTAAACGAACAGTTTAAAAATTATACGCATGATTCTCCTAGAATCAGAACGATACCAGTGGGGAGTCTACATCAATTAAGTTATCCGCAAGAACCTAGAATGCCTTTCTCTATAATCACTGCTTCGCGCTTAGCTAGTGAAAAACATGTGGATTGGATAGCTCTAGCGGTAATTAAAGCGAGAAAAGCGCTACCTGAATTAACATTTGATATTTACGGCCATGGTCCTGAACAAGAAAGAATCGAGAAGATAATCCAAGAACATCATGCCCAAGACTATATTCGGTTAAAAGGGCACGTGAACCTTCAAGATGTCTATCGTCATTATCAACTATTTGTTGCTGCTTCTCAAAGCGAAGGCTTCGGTTTGACACTGATGGAAGCAGTAGGTTCAGGGCTAGGCATGATAGGATTTGATGTCAATTATGGTAGTCCGACATTTATTAAAGATGCTCGTAATGGTTACCTTATTCCTATTAACTTGGATAGAGAATCCATCAACGACGTCACAGATCATATGGCGACTAAGATCATCCAATATTTTGAAAATGGCCCCTCACACCCGCACGATGTATCATACGAAATTGCTGAGGAGTTTAAGACAACTCATATAGTTGAAAAATGGGAACAATTAATTAAAGAGGTGCTACATGATTAATTTATTCGAGAATTATGATAGTAATACCCGTGAGTTACATGAATCACTTAAAATAGCTGGCTATCATCCTTTTACAATTGTATTAAATGATGATGGTTTCTTACCAGATGAAGTGACTTCACCTTATCAATACTTTGCAAATTATCAAATCTATGATGATGACAAACCAGCATTTTTTAATGATGTAACTACACCGCCCTTTTGGGAAATAAAAGGAAACGGTACGATGGCTCAAGTCATAGACATGGGCGAGTTGCGAGGTAAAATATTCTATAAAGAATATTATAAAACGAGAGTCGTAAGTTATGTAGAATGGTTAGATAAACACCAACGACTTCGTTCGGTCGATTACTACACAAAAGAAGGATTCAAATACGCTGAAAAGGTCTATGATTTGTCCGGTACACCCATATTAAAAAAATATATGGATAGAAATGGTAAAGAAGTTATATACGAAAACTATGTGACTCAAAATATAGTTTTGGATTACAGAGGGAAGTCTTATTTCTTTGAAACGACGAAAGAATTTATAGCATTTTATTTAAATGAACTAAATATTGATTATAAACAAGTCGTTATTAATTCCCTTTCAACACCGTTTATTACGCTTTATCATCAATCTATTGCACAACAAGTCGTGTTATTTTGGCAAGAACAGTCTCAAGGGCATGTCCCGGGAAATATGAAATTAATGTTTGAGCCAAATAATTTCAGCCAGTTTTCAGTAATTATTCCTGAAAGAGAAGAGTATCAAATGATTACTAATCAACTGAATTCAACTGAAAATCAATTCGTATATCCCTCTGGGTACTTATATAGTAAAAAGAAAGAAAATCAATTATCAAAAAATATTTTAATTCTAACTAATTCCGATCAAATTCCGCATTTAGAGGCATTAATACAACGTCATGATGATTTTAACTTTCACATTGGTGCAGTGACAGAAATGTCTACTGTACTTACAAGCCTAGAACATTATCCGAATGCGAAACTTTATCCGACAATTAAAAGAGATATGGTAGAGGAACTTTATCAACGATGCGATATTTATCTAGATATTAATGAAGGTGGGGAAATATTGAATGCTGTTAGAACAGCATTTGATTATAATTTACTCATACTTGGGTATAAAGAGACTGCACACCATTTAACTATAACTTCACCATCACACTTATTTTCAGCTGAAAATGTTGCAGAATTGAGCCGAGTACTTACTGAGGTAGGTTCTAATAAAGATATATTTAAAGATAAACTTGATCAACAGTCGTCTCACGCGAATGAAATCTCGGTTTCAACATTTAAGACGGCACTCAATCAAGCATTGAATTAAAAATGCTAAGTATTACGTTGTTAAACTTACAGAGTTGTAATTTTAAGCATTATATCTTAAATTGTGTGCAATGATATGTTTAGATATAACTGAGGTGAAAAAAATGAACAATTTTGATGAAAGATATGATGAAAGACATAATGAAAAAGCTAATAATGTATTAGGCGCTTTAAGTTATCTTAGTGTGTTTTTTGCACCTGTGTTATTCCCACTCGTTGTATGGATTATAGCGAAACCCCCAGGTTCTACTCATTCTAGAAATGCTTTATTTAATCATATTTTCACTTGGGTATTTGTAGCTATTGGATTGTTAAGCCTTATGATTATTCCAGCGTTATTTGATAGCGCGCATTCTGGAATAGGAATAACAATTGCATTTATCGTTGCAGCAATTTTCTTTATATGGGCAATTGTCCTATTCTTTACAAATATAATTAGAGGTATTAAATTACTCATTATTTAATGTATGTAAGAAGAGTTGGAGCGTTTAGTTCCAACTCTTTTTTTATGTAATTTAAAAGAGCTTGTCGATGATCAATCGAAAAGCCCATTTTTTAAATAAAATAGTTATTATTTTCTAGCAGAAATCTTTTTATGAATCAAAATAACTAACCCCAAAACGAGCGCTATAATTCCTGCCATAACAGGAGAATGAGATATAGATTTACCTGTTTCAGGAAGTGTGGATTTTGATGTCGTTTGATAAATAGGATGTTTATGTTCTACTGCGTTGGATTTAAAAAAATATGGCTCTGAACTGGCATCTTTTGAATCATCTTTTAATGAATGTAGTTGTAATTGATTCATTGTTTGATTCTCATTAGGAGTTGCAGCAGATACTGGTTGATTGCATACCACAAGAAAAGCGAGAGTAATTAAGACACTACCAATAGTGCAAGCGACAAATTTTTGAGTCAAAATAATCTCTCCTTTAAAATTTAAAATCTATACATTAGAGAAATATAATAAAAGTCTCCCAAGAAGCATTGTTTAAAGTACAACAAATTTACAAATCATTCACGTTCTCTATGTATAATAAATAAGATATCACAAGCTATTTATGAACTCCTGTGTATGAGATATCAAATCTATGACAAAATTGTCACTTTGATATTTATAGTAATATTTAAGATTTTTGAAATTATACAAAATATACAAAAATGTAGATTAGAAGAAAACAATATTGATTTTACAAGATAATATAATAAAATAAAAAGGTGGGCATACTTTAATGTATTGCAACGCATATGTTAATAAGTATCGCATAAAGAATTTAGTCTTATATATAATCCTTATTAACTATTTTTAATTTAATTAATAAAGGAGGGAAAATTATGAATGAAATGCAAAAAGTTAAACCTACAAATCGAGTTGCTGAAATGGTGTTAGGGATCATGGGTAGTATATTTGGTATATTAGGTGGTTTGTTCGCTATTATGCTCCAAGGTGTTAGTTCTCAACTTGATACTGATGGTGGCAATGTAGGTGGATTAGGCGTAGCTGTAATTATTACTTGCATTATAACTCTTATTTTAAGTTGTATTATTAACAAAAAAAGAGTTTTAATTGGTGTGCTTTTAATCATTGGTGGGATCCTAAACTTTATTTTTATTAGTTTTTTTGGAATTCTTTCAGGAATCTTGATTTTAGTAGCAGGTATACTAGCGTTGGTAAGAAAATAAATCGGTTAATAAAAATTGACTTTAATTTCTTAATAACATAACAAGTGCATTATTTTACAAGGATTCGCGATATAAATTTGTGAGTAATTGAAATAATGATAATTAAATTTTACTAAATAATAACCTCTATATTGTTAACAACGATATGGAGGTTTATTTTATTTATATATTAATATAGCAATGGCAAGTCACTTTGGAGTATGCAGTCAATCAAATGGCAACACATTTTTTTATATCATTTGTTATTTAATCTTAGTTAAATGCTACAATGTATACGAGGTGATAGAGTTGGACATCGTATATCTTGCAGGCGGATGTTTATGGGGTACAGAAGCCTTTTTTAAAACGATACCTGGCGTGATTAATACTGAGGCAGGAAGAGTTAATGGAACTACAAATAACTTAGATGGCCCGTACGACGGGTATGCAGAATGTGTAAAAGTTGAATTTAACTCAAATCAAGTAACCATTAAAGAGTTAATGAGTTATCTCTTTGAAATGATAGATCCATATAGCTTGAATAAACAAGGACAAGATGTAGGTGAAAAATATCGTACCGGTATATATAGTGATGATTCTAATCACTTAAATGAAGCTCGCGATTTTATTGATAGTAGATCAGACGCACAACGAATTATGGTGGAAGTTAAACCATTATTAAACTATGTGAAAAGTGCTGAAGAACATCAAGATCATCTTGATAGGCATCCTGAAGATCAATATCTTTGTCATGTTCCTGAATCACTTTTAAATAAATATAAAAAGTAAATTTATTAACTAAAGTATCAAGAAGATACGTAAAATGCATTTAGAGTTATGAAGAAGTATTTAAATAATAAATAAGACTCCCCGCCGATGCGGAGAGTCTTAATTTTTAACTCTTATCTTTTAGAAGTGAAAGTATCTAATAAGCTTAAAGTAGCTAAACCTAGTAAATCAAGGGCATGTTGAGCACCTTTTTTACCGTGGCCAGCTTCAAAGTGTTTATAAGTTGCAACACCTAATACTGAAATAGTAGCAAGTGAACCTAGACGTGAGATGTTTTTGTTTAAGAAACTTGCAGCGAATAATGCAGCTGCAGTAGCTTCAACACCACCCGCTACTTTAACTGAACTAGCTGGTAAACCGAATGTGTTAGTGAAAGTATCTACCATACCTTGGTCACCTTGTAATTTTGGTTTGCTTGCATTGTATAATTCTTTAGCAAGTTTTAAATTTGTAGCATAACGTAAAATCATAAAATATTTCCTCCTATTTATCTTCAAAATATTTATCTACTATAGGTTTAACCCTTTCCCCAAAAAGACGAATTGAATTCATCACATACTCATGTGGCATAGAACCTACAGGCGTATGAATCATAAAGCGATTAATACCTAGAGTTTCAATTGTATCAATAATCTTTTGTGCAACTGTTTCAGGGCTACCTAAGTAGATAGCACCATGACTGCCTATTTCTCTTTCGAATGCATTCTCATCGAAAGCTGGCCAACCTCTTTCTTTACCTATAATATCTTGATGTGCTTTAAGTGAAGGGAAGAATTCTCGTTTAGCTTGCTCATCTGTTTCAGCTACATAACCCCATGAGTGTACACCAATAGGTAATTTTGAAGGATCATGTCCGTAAGATAACGCAATTGATTTGTATATTTCAATATTACGTGCAAATCGTCTAGGATTTCCCCCAATGATAGCATACGTAATAGGTAAGCCAAACGCACCAGCTCTGAGTGATGATTCAGGCGTACCACCTGTAGCAATCCATATAGGTAATTCGCCATTTTCTACTCGTGGGTAAATGCCAGTGTATTCTAAACTTGGTCTTAATTTACCTTCCCAACTTATGATTTCATGTTTGTTGATTTTAAGCAACATTTGAAGTTTTTCATTAAATAGATCTTCATAGTCATTTAAATTATAACCGAATAGAGGGAAAGATTCGATAAATGAACCTCGACCAATCATGATTTCAGCTCGGCCATTAGATACAGCATCTAAAGTCGAAAATCTCTCATATACTCTAACCGGATCATCAGAAGATAAGACCGTAACAGCAGATGATAATTTAATGTGCTGTGTTCTTGCAGCTGCAGCGCCTAAAACTGTTACGGGATCAGAAACTGCATAGTCTTTTCTGTGATGTTCGCCTAAACCATAGATATCTAAACCAAGTTGATCGGCGAGTTCAATTTCTTCGACAATATTTCGAATTCGTTGTGCATGACTAATAGATTCATGCTTGCCATCAGGCATAACAATATCGCTAATCTCAGCAAAAGATGTTAATCCCAATTCTATTTTCATCACTCACACCTCCTAGTATATTTTTTATACTAGGTATATATTAAGCTTACACTTTTACTATGTCAATATAAAAGTTTCCTTATTATAAAAAATAATATTGAGCATCATATGCATCATTATAGACTTCAGCTAATTTATCTTTAATATAGGTAATATTCACCAATTAAATCTCCCCTTTAGAATTTAAAATCAAACTGGCATAATAGTAACGTTGACTAAAAATTTGAAAGGAGTATGAAGATGAATGGAAGACAGTAGAAACTATAATCTCATCACGACAATTATGTTTATTTCAGGAATTATCGTGATGGGTAGTTTATACACAGCATTGCCTTTAACCGCAGCTTTTGCAGAAGACTTTCATGTTCCTCAATCAGTAGCAACATTGAATGGTGTTGTTTTCTCACTCACTTATTCAATAAGTTGTCTTTTCTACGGCACCATCTCTGAAAAGTTCGGCAGAATAAAAACGATACTGATGGGTATTAGCGCGCTAGTCATCATTTGCTTAATCATAGGATTCGTACATTCATTTATGCTTTTACTTATCATGCGCGCATTGCAAGGTATCTTCGCTGCAGCATTCTCTCCAGTAGCGATTACGTACACAACTGAAACATATCCTCCAGTCAAACGAATTACAGCAATCAGCTTTATTAGTACAAGTTTTATGTTATCAGGTGTACTCGGTCAAAATATGAGTGAAATAGTAGTCAGTTATCTCAATTGGCATTGGGTTTATTTTATCTTAACGATATTATATTTAACACTGACATTTATTATTTATAAACATGTGCCAGAAAGCCCTAATAAAAAGCCAGATCTAAAACTACTTAATTTCTTCAATAACTTTAAAGACTTTGGTCAAAATCTTAAAGTATTGTATTGCTTATTTATTTCTCTTACGCTACTCATTATGTTTATTAGTATGTATAGTATCTTGAATTCATATATAACCTCTAATAAAGTTGGTGGGGATATGTCAGTTGCATCAGTCGTAAAATTATTTGGTGTGATAGGAATGTTTTTATCATTATTAGCAGGACGTTTGAGTGGTCGATTAGGTACGAAACGTGTCCTAACTTTAGCGCTCTCTACATGCGTGGTATCACTTATACTCATGGGAACTTTCACGAACATTGTACTCATCACTATTTTTAGTGTGACATTTGTAGCAGGTATTGCATTTGCTATACCTACAGTGATTTCTAAAGTGGGGGTTGTGGTGAACAGTAATCAAGGTTTCTTTTTATCAGTTAATACAGTGATTTTATTCTTAGGAACGGCTATTGCACCAATTTTAATGATTTATGTTAAGCAAATTCCTAATTTCTTCTTAGAGTTTGTAACTATTGCAATAATAGGTGTTCTAGCAGTTATCGTTTCTATATTTATGCCGAATGACCATTATGTGAATTAATTTTGTAGGAAAATGACTCAACATTTCATAGTTATAGAGTATAAGAAAATGATTTGTTTATAGTATGAAGCTATAGATAAATCATTTTTTAATATTAGACGTTAAGCGACAATGTCATGTAGTCTGAATATAACAACATTAAAACAATTGGGGTGGAGTCAATTGAATTATTCTCCAAAGCAAGGCACGAGAAGTCACGGGTTACCGCATGACCCATTTAAAAGTAGTACCGTACCAAGACCTATCGGTTGGATTTCGACAGTATCTAAAGATGGTGAAGATAATTTAGCACCTTATAGTCAATATCAAAATTTAACATGGGATCCACCGATGGTTATGTTCGCAGCTAATCAATCTGTATTAGGTAATCATGAACGGAAAGATACAGTAAAGAACGCTGAAGAAACAGGTTGGTTTGTATGGAATATGGCTACATATGACTTACGTGAAGCGGTTAATCTTTCTTCGAAGGCTTTACCACCTGAAGAAGATGAATTTGAATTCGCCGGAGTTACAAAAGAAGAATGTATTGAAGCGCCTGGATATAGAGTTAAAGAATCACCAATACACTTTGAATGTGAATATGTTCAGACAGTACGTATACCAACAGGTGATCCTGTATCAACTGTGGATATTGTTATAGGACGTGTGGCACAAGTCCATATCGATGACAAAGTCATTCTCGATAATGGTAAATTAGACATTCAATCCATTCGACCTATCGCACGTTTAGGATATTATGACTATACAGTAGTGGACGAAATCTTTGAGATGAAAGCACCAGCTGCTACTAAAGAAGAATTAGCTGGATTAGAAGGCCGAAATTTTGATAATAAAACGGAAGAGTAAATTTAAAATATTAGGATGCATGACGCTCTCAGGAGTGGCATGCATTTTTCTTGTAATGAATACAAATGCACTTTACACTTGATGAAACTTAAATTTATCAGACGCACAATCTTTTAGGAATTAAATGAAATTTACATTTAAAGAGGGGCGAAAAAGATGAAAACAGATATGCAAGCAATGGTCATCCATCATTATGGTAAAGGACCTGTATCACTTGAAAGAATGCCATTACCAAGTATGAGTCCTTACGAAGTTCGTGTAAAAATTAAAGCAGCAAGCATTAATCCCATCGATTTTAAAATTCGTGATGGTGGGCTTAAAATGTTATTAACATATCAATTTCCACTCATTTTAGGCAATGACTTTGCTGGTGAAGTGTATGAAGTAGGAGACAAAGTCACTCAATTTAAGGTAGGGGACAAAGTTTATGGTCGTCCACGAAAATCTAAAATTGGTACATTTGCTGAATATATTTCAGTTAATGCAGAAGAAATCGCGCCAATGCCTAAAGGATTATCGTATGAAGAAGCGGCGAGTATACCTTTAGTGGGCTTAACAGCGTATCAGGCAATCAATGAAGTTATTCAAGCGCAACCAGGGGACAAAGTACTTATTCAAGCTGGATCTGGCGGTGTTGGAAGTTTTGCAATCCAATACGCGAAAGCTAAAGGACTCTATGTTGCAACAACGGGAAGCGATAGTGGTAAAGAACTCATTGAGTCACTCAATCCAGATGAATTTATTAATTATAAAGAACAAGACTTCTCAGAGGTACTCAAAGACTTCGACGGTGTATTTGATACGCTTGGAGGAGAGAACCTCGAGAAATCGTTCCAAATTCTTAAGCCACAAGGCATCATCGCGTCCATTTCAGGACTGCCAACTGAACGTAATGCACGAAAATTAGATAAAAGTATCTTTAAACGTGGCATACTCAAAGCAGCTTCATATAAATATCAACGTTTAGCTAAAAAATACGATGTTCAATATGAATTCCTGTTTATGCATCCAAGTGGTCAACAATTAAGAGAAATCACAGAACTCATTGAAGTTGGAAAAATTAAACCTATTATTGGTAAAGTATATGACTTTAAAGAAACACAAAAAGCTTTAGAATACTCTGAGAGCGGCAGAGCTAAAGGTAAAATTATTGTGAAGATGGAAGATGAATAAAAGAGGTGAAACAAATGAAGAAAATAATGATTGTTAATACAAGTACAGAGTACTTCGGTAATACGGAAACGCCCACGGGTCTTTGGCTAAGTGAACTTGTTCATTTCTATGATGCTTTCAAAGATACGAATGTAGATATTGATTTATTCAACATCACAGGAGGCAATACACCTATTGACCCAGTGAGCCTTAGTCCATTTATGTTAGACAATACTACAAAGGCATATTATAACAATGAGCATTTCATGGATATGTTGAAATATTCTCAACCTATCAGCGAAGCTCAACCTGATAAATATGATGCTGTATATTTCACTGGGGGTCACGGTGTCATGTATGATTTCCCGGAAAATAAATTTATACAAAGTGCAGTGAACACGATATATGAGCAAGGTGGTATTGTGTCAGCAGTCTGTCATGGTGTTGCTGCGTTGCTAAACGTTAAAGATGCAGGAGGCACATTTCTCCTACAGAATAAAAATGTGACTGGTTTTTCAAATGTTGAAGAAGTACTAGCTAAACGAGATACAATGATTCCATTTCATTTACAAAATGAAATCAAACACCGTGGTGCCAGCTATCATTTCGGACGTGTGCCTTTTACATCTACACTTGAAGTCGACGATCGAATCATTACAGGACAAAACCCTCAGTCTCCATCACAAGTTGCTGAAGCAGTTAAAAAAACAACTCTTATCCTAAATTAAATCAAAAGCACGTATCTTTTACTTTTGTGAGCAGGTAAGTAGGAGATACGTGCTTTTTTAAAATTTATTCATTTATGAATTTTTACAACCGTTTAGAGAACTTTCTAGTGTTGCATTTAATGTTTCAAAGATTTCATCAACAGAATAATTGTAATCATTTTCAACCCAGCGTCTTAAAACTTCTATGACGCCACTACTATAGAAGTCAGCTAAAATTTCAGGGTGCTTACTTTCTCGAATTTTAAGTGCTAGTGGATCGTTGTGATTATTTTTTGAACCATACAACATCATTTCGCGACTTGCATGTGTCAGACTTCTAAATACATCTACTTGCCTTGAAGATACGAGCAAGTGTTTGAAAACAGTTTTATGTTGTTCTATATAATAAATAAACGCTTTAAATGACTCAGCGGTATCAATAGAGTGCTCTGTATTTGGATCACCCATGATTTCGCCTGTCATATACGGAGGTAATGAATAGAGTAGGTCATATTTATCTTGAAAATAACGATAAAAGGTACTGCGATTAATTTCAGCTACTTCACATATCTTTTGTACAGTAATTTCATCAAAGTGATAATCATATAACAGTTCAAAAAAAGTTTTATTGATATGTCGAATCATACGTTTTTGCGTTGATGTAGGCATACACATTTCTCCTCTATATTTCTTCTCAAAGGATACTTCATGACTTAGAATATACGTTAATTTATCATAAGTAGCGTGTTTTTACCAAATATAACTCCTGATGATTATCATTTTAAGATAAGTGAACAAAGAAAAACCCCTTCACTGTCATTCAATGTGAAGGGGTTAATGATACTATCGATTTTTAGTTAGTGATCAATACCTTTTAACCATTTATCGACTTTAGTATCATGATTATCTACATAATCTTTAGCAACGTCTTCAGGGTTTTTATTATCTTTGAAGATTTTTTTCGCTAATTTTTCTTCATCATCTTTGCTCCAATTATCGGAAATACGTGTTGCAATCGTATATGCAGCAGGATGATCATCTTTGAAATTTTTATTAAACACTAGGTTAATATGTTCATCATCTTTACCGTAAATCTTCTCAGGATCTTTCAACATTTTAATATCAAGTTCCTTAGAGAACCAACTTGGTTCCATAGCAGTAAAGACGATAGGTTTTTGTTGTTTATAAGCTTTTTGAATCGTTTTAAATTGATCTTGGTCAGATGACTCTTTAAGACTATATTTGTCTAATTGACCATCATCTAATTCACTTTTAGTTTGTTTCATAACACCATTTCTAGCATCTGTACCTTGTATTGTCCAATCGACAGATTTACCAAAGCTGTTACTACTATTGCCAGTATTACTACTAGTAGTAGATTTCTTGCTATTTAAGTCTGAAATTGAATCAATATCCTGTTCATACTTAGGAACAGCTAAGCCAACTTTAACATTATCAACTAAATTCTTCTTATCATAAACAGTTAAATTACTTTTAAATTTATTGTAAAAGCTTTTATCTGTTGAAGGGAAGATACCTGATGCGTGGAATGAGTCAGAGTCTTGAGATACTGACGCATATAATGGACCACTCGCTTGTACTGGCGTAGTAGTAACATTGTATCCAGCTTTTTTAAGGACTTCCGCAATAACTAATGAACGTGGTGTAGAATTATCGCTTGCAATATAAGGGATATTAACATCTTTCTTACCTAGTGACGTATTTCCGCCACTCGATGATCCATTGCCACCATTACCACACGCACTTAGCACAATTGCTAAGGCGAGTGTGGCAAGTAGTCCTAAAACTTTGAAACTACTTTTCTTGAACATTCGGCGTTTCCTCCTTTGTGATTTTACTCTCTCTCATCTTCATTATCATGTCTGCGAGGTGCACGACGCGCATAGTCATCATATAAATCTTTGTTATTTTCACGTGCATATAACATTAATGCGTTAAATAACATATCTTGATCGTTAGTTTCGCGAGACAATTGTTTAAATAAATCAGTTGTACGAGACTCACTATCAGAACGTTGCGCATGATCTCTATAATGACGTTCTTCGTATCGGCCATCCTCGTATCGAGATTGAGGGTCATCATATCTTTCCTCACGATGAGGTTGACGTTTATATCTGTTTCTTTCGCCTTCACTACGGTAATGATTACCTTGTTGTGTGTAGAGAGATTCATAATCTACATGCTCACGTCGTTGACGAGATGGTTCATCTACATTTGATTCTCTCTCATCTTGTCTATATTGTGATCTACGATATTGTGAGTCATTTTCCGGAAAATGATCTTCCCCATAGCCACGACGGTCATCATCTAGACGAACGTAGCGAGGATAGTCCTCTTTATCATTATTGCCATAGCGATCACGATTGAAATAGCGCTCGCGGTCATCATAACGTCTATGTCTCTCATCATGTGCATCACGTTTGTCATAAGCCTGACCATGACGACGTGTATATTCTTGGTCATCATAATAAATGTCTTCATCACGATTACGACGGTTATAGCGATGTGCTTCATTCGTAGAAGTATTCGTGTTTGAATGACCTTCTTCTAAAGCTTTACCTTCGATATCAATCTTAGGTAAGATACCGCCTAACCATTTAGGGATATACCAAGAACCTTTACCAAATAATTTAGTAAGTGCTGGAATTAAAGTCATGCGTACAACGAATGCATCGAAAAGAACGCCGAATGCGAGTGAAATACCCATGGATTTAATCGCTGAATCTTCTTGGAAGACAAAGGCGATAAACACACTGAACATAATGAGTGCTGCTGCAACGATGACTGGACCACTTTCTTTGATACCTACACGGATAGAATGATCGTTGTCACCCGTTTTACTATACTCTTCATGTACACGTGTCATTAAGAAGAGTTCATAGTCAATGGCAAGTCCGAAGAGTAAGCCAATGGTGATGACTGGTAGGAATGCTAATAAAGGACCCGTATTTTCTACACCGAATAGGCTACCTAAGAAGCCATCTTGCATCACGAGTGTCGTAAATCCAAGTGTTGCTAGTAGTGATAATACGAAGCCGAGTACAGCTTTTAATGGTACTAGGATTGAACGGAATACAAATACTAGTAGCACAAATGCTAAGAGTACAATAACGCCAGCAAATACTGGGATAGCTTCATTAAGTTTTTCTGACATATCAATGTTAATTACACTTTGTCCTGAAATCTCTGTATTAAAGTCATATTTCTCTTTAGCAGTTTTATTATAATCACGTAAATCATAAACTAAATTATTTGTAGACTGTGCATTTGGACCATCTTCAGGAATGATAGAAATCAATGCATAGTGATTATTATCATTCAATTGTGGTGATGCCACTTTATCTACATTATCCATATCCTTAATATCATCTCTAATATTATTTAGATCTTGTTGAATATCTTTCTTGCTTCCGCCGTCTTTCGTGTTTACTAACATAACGATTTGACCATTATAACCGGCACCAAAGTTATCAGTAATTAAGTTATAAGCTTTGTGTGCTGATGTATTGTTAGCTTTAAGACTATCGTCAGGGATACCTAAACGCATACCACTCACTGGAAGGGCAGCTGCAATTAAGATAAGTAAACTAATAATAATAGCAATAATTGGTTTACCTACAACAAATTTAGCCCATGGATGATTTTTAGGATCTTTATTCTTTTCAGGTTTATCTTTAATCTTAATACGTTTATGGAACACGCTAATAAGTGCAGGTAAGAGTGTTAACGCAGCAAGGACAGCGAATAATACACTAATTGCTGATGCGAATCCCATAATAGCTAAGAAATCAATGCCAACTAGTGATAAACCACAAACTGCAATCATTACGGTCACACCGGCGAAGATAACGGCACTACCTGCAGTACCAACTGCTGTCGCAATAGCTTCGACAGGCTCTAGACCGCGTTTACGAACTTCCTTATATCTAAAGAGTATAAATAGAGAGTAGTCTATTCCAACGGCTAAACCTATCATTACAGCTAGAGTCAGTGTGAAGTTTGGAATATCGAATATAAATGTTAATAGAGCGATGATTCCAACACTGGAGCCTAGTCCGATGAGTGCACTGACAATTGGCATACCAGCTGCAATTAATGAGCCGAATGTAATCAGTAGAATGATGAAGGCAGTGACAATACCTACAAGTTCTGAAGAACCACCTACTTCAGAATTCATTGAGCCACCTTGAGTTTGCTCAATTTTAAGATTATGATCTGCTTTTACATCATCTAATTCTCTATCGATAATTTTCTTAGAAGAATCTTGCAACGCTGTTTGGTTAACGACATAGTTAACTGTTGCGATTGCAGTATCTTTATCATCATTAACTTGATGAGAATCATAAGGGTTACTTACGTTTTGTACGTAATCATCATCTTGTTTGATATTATCAAGTGCTTTTTCAATATCTTTCTTAGTATCTTTGTCTGTAATACCATTCTTCTTATCGGAATGGAAGACAATCTTCATCGAGGCTTTTTGACTATCCTGATGAAATTCTTTAGTGATTTTATCATTTGTATCTAATGATTTTAGACCATTCATTGTGATGTCATCATCAAACTTAGGTGAGTTAATCATTAGCGGGGTGATAATAACGCCTAGAACGATTAACCATGCAAGGATACTCACCCATTTGTTCTTAGCAATGAATTTGCCCAATTTGTATAAAAGTTTTGCCAAGACATTTCCTCCTATTTGTATATTATTTTGCAACAGAGCATGGAATTCTTAATAATTTTAACGCGATTTGGAGGCATTAAAATTAAGGTGCTTGTAAGTTACATATACTAATTTAACAATTTCCCAACGCTCTAAACACCACTAATTTGAGTAAGACGTTGAAAAATGCAACAGATAGTCAGAATTGTTGTTACTTTTTTAGAAAATGATTAAGCAATAAGATATTTAGAGTGAAGCATTAACAAAATGCCCAATTAAACAAAGCGTTCCTATTAAGAGTAAGCACAAACCTGGTACATAAATTTTCTCTCTTAAATCAAATGATTCAGCTTTAGACACGATTCTACTCACTAAAATAAGTAATAGACCAATTATCATAAAAATAATGGAAGTTGTTAACATACATCGTCCTCCTACAGTATCTCGTTGTCGCCTAGTTCCGGATATATATAATGAAGAAATAGATTATGAAGTTACTTTCATATTCCCTTTTAATCTTGAAATATCTAATGTGATAGGAGAATATTTTTAACAAACTGTGAAATATAGTAGTGAGAATATAAACTTTATAAAAGTATATATTCAAAAACTTTATAAAAATTTATTATCTATTTATTTTAATGTCATGTTTGCTACATAAACATCGTTTACGTTGAAAGTGGAGGTGGGAGCGAATGACAAGTTCATTAATTAAAGTTGGAATGGTTACAACAGCAATTTTACTTGGTAGCGGAGTAACGCATAATGCGCAAGCTGAGACAAATCAACCAGATCAATATGAAGTTAAAGTATATGCAGATAGTCATAAAATAGTAAAAGACAATCGTCATATTAAGCACAGTGTCTTAGAAGATTTAGGTTCAGAAGACAAAGATGAAGACTTTCAAGTTCAATATTTAGATGATGCCAACCGTACGAATTATCAAAACAACGTCACTTATCGTATACGCAAATCTGAAGATGATAGTAAACATAAACTGCAGTATAAAAAGAGATATGCTATTTCTAATCATGATGTGTCTAGCGCCATTCAACAAGCAAAAGCAGATGGCTATAATGGAGATGAGTACGAAGTAGAATATGGTGAAGGTAAAGAAACATTAAGCGTGACAAAAGAAGCAAAAGAAAAACTAGGTTCAGGAAGTTTAGCTATGCCTAATGCTCAAGATAGTTTAAAGATTTTAAAGACTCATGCTGAACAACCTTATAGTGATGCATTAGATAAAATCAAACAACCTCATTTAATTGGACCGGTCCATTTTGAACGACATAAAGGTCATATTGATGGTAATGAAGTGAAGATCGAAAACTGGGATATTAAAGATCAAAATGTTGTAGAAATCTCCTCTAAAGTTACCAATGAAGCGGAAGCGAAAAAAGTTCAAAGTGCTATCATTAAGAGGTTAGATCAATTAGGAATTCATGAGAAGAAAGATCAACTTAAAACCAATCTGATATTTGAAAATTACTAAGAATTAAATGTTACTTCCATGAAAGTAGGGAAGTGAGTTGAGACAAAGTTAGGTTCAATTTCTACTTTGTGTTTCAAACACTTCCTGCTTTTTATTTTACGTTATCTACGTACGTTGATTTGGAGCTTCCCCGAAATTTACATTGTATATGAGTGAGATAAAATTCTGTATAACTGGAGTTAAATACATATCATCACGGTAAACTATTGATATGTATCGAGGTCTGGGTCCATTAGGTAGCTTTTTACTTACGATGTCTTGACGATGTTGAATTGCACTATGACTAATTAAACTTAAATAATGAGAATGTTTAATCGTTTCTAAAATACTACTCAAACTATTCGATTGCATACGTGCACGAAGTTGTACTAAATTATCACGACGCCACTCATCAATACTTTCTCTGGTAGATCCTCCACTATGTATAACAAAATCATAGTATTCTAAATCCTTCATAGTTAACGCTTCTTTATGAGCTAGTGGATGTTCTTTGTCCATAGCTATCATTAATTCATTTTCCATAAAACGTTTTACCTTTAAATCATTCTCGTAAAAGGCATTTTCAGAAATGACAGCTAACTCAATTTCTCTACTTCTCAATTTATCAATGATATGAGGCGCTGTATCTACTGTTAAATCAATTTGTATATTTGGATGATTATTCATATAACTTTTAAAGGCTTCTGGCAAAATGTGGTAAACAGGCGCATGGCTTGCACCAATTTTTAAAGTTCCTCGCTTAGAAGCTTTGAAGTCTGACATGACATCATTTGTTTCCTGCATTAAATTTAATAATTTAGTTGTATTTCGATATAACAATTCCCCAGCTTCAGTTAATTTAAAATGCTTTCCTTTTTTGTAATATAAAGGAATACCATAATATTTATTTAAATTTTTTAAATGAAATGTCACGGTCGGTTGAGTAATATTCATTGATTCAGCTACCGCATTTTCATTTTGAAATTCAACAAACTGCTTAAATATCATCATCTGCTTTGTATTCAAAGCATGTCACCTCCCAAATATAAATTTTCTCTATACATTTATACATATTACATATAATTTTTTGAGTTAGCGTTAACATTCTGTTTAATAATTATTAACAATCTTTTTCTATAGTAGTAATTGAAAGAGGTGAGGATGTGGTTTTAGAACTTAAAAATATTAAAAAATCATTTGGTTCAAGGACTGTGATTCAAGATATTAATTTAACGATTGAGAGTGGTAAATTTGTATCGCTCCTAGGGGCCTCAGGATGTGGTAAGACCACGTTGTTACGATTAATTGCCGGTTTAGAAACACCAGATTCTGGAAGTATAAATCATGATGAGCGCACTTATTATGATTCTAACCAACATACATATGTATCACCGGCTGAGAGAGACTTAGGGATGGTCTTTCAAGATTTCGCACTATGGCCACACATGACTGTTTTCCAAAATGTTGCGTATCCATTGAAGGTAAATAAAGATACGAAAGATTTAAAAACACGTGTGATGCAAGCACTGAAAGAGGTACACTTGGAAGAACACTATGATAAAGCGATTCATCAACTTTCAGGTGGCCAACAACAACGTGTGTCATTAGCCAGAGCAATTATTTCACAATCCAAACTGATATTGATGGACGAACCATTATCGGCTTTAGATGCAAGTTTAAGGGAAGATATGCAGTTATTAATTCAAAGATTAATTAAAACATATGACATGACCGCTATATTCGTCACACACGATCAATATGAAGCTATGAGTATGTCAGATTATATTGCAGTCATGTCGAATGGAAGTATCGTTCAATATGGAACGCCTGAAACATTGTATCAACATCCTAAGAACAAGGAAGTTGCCACATTTATTGGGAAGGGGACATTTTTAGAAGGCGTGAGTCATAATCAAGTTTTAAGCACGAATGAAGGTTTTCAACTTAATCATTCTATCCAAACTAAAGAGGGGAAATATGGCGTATTAATTCGCCCAGAACACGTACATATAGAAGAAGCAACTCATTCGAAAGCGACACCCGCTGTCATTGAGACAGTGAGCTTCACAGGTGAACGTTATCAATATACAGCATCATCGCATGGTGTCTCGATTATGTTTTACGATAGTAACTATTTTCAAGAGAATGAGACGGTCAATTTAACCTTTGATATTCCTGAAAATTACTTTATAAAAATGGGGGAAACTAAACATGAAGCAGTTCACTAAATATATCGTAATCTTAATTGCAACGGTAGTTTTATTAGCAGCATGTCAAAATAAACCAGAGAATGGCGACAAAGGGAGTAATAGTTCTAAATCGAGTTCAAATGACGGAAATAGTAAAGATAAACTCGTTTTATATGCAGCAGGACCAGATAATTTAGTTAATGATATGGTCAAACAATTCGAAAAACAAACAGGTAAAAAAGTACAAGTTTTCCAAGGAACTACTGGAGAAATTCTTGGTCGCTTAGAAGCTGAAAAAGATAATCCTAAAGCAGATGTAGTTCAACTCGCATCACTACCTGCAGCATTAGATTATAAGAAGAAAGGGTTAATTGAACCTTATAAAGTTAAAAATCATAAAAAATTATATAAAGATTGGATAGATAAAGACGGATACTATTATGGATTTAGTGGCAGTGCATTAGGTTTATCTTACAATACTAAAAACGTTAAAAATCCACCTAAAGACGTCAAAGACTTAACTCAATCTAAATTTAAAAATAAAATTGCCATTCCTGATCCTTCAGAATCTGGTACGGCATTAGATTTATTATCTATTAAAGTGAATAACGAAGGAAGTAAAGCTTGGGATGAATATAAAGCATTGAAGCAAAATGGCATGAAACTTGCTGGTGCGAATAAACCTGCATTAGAATCAGTGATTAAAGGTGACAATGATGTTGTATATGGTGGTGTAGACTACATGGTATATGCAGCGAAAGCAAAAGGTGAACCGGTAGACATCAAATATCCTAAATCAGGGACAGCGATTTCACCGCGTCCAGCATTTATTCTAAAATCATCAAAACATAAAGAGTTAGCTAAAAAATATATGAACTATGTCACTAGTTCTAAAGGCCAAAAGCAAGTGGATGATCACTATTTAATTCCAGCAGACAAAACAGCAGAGAAGAAAAAAGGTAAAGCTAAACTTAAAGATATCAAAGAGTATAAATATGATTGGAATCATTTAAGTGATAAGAGTGAAAAAGTATTGAAAAAGTTCACGGAATTGATGAGATAATATGCGACATCATTCTTCATTCTATCGTGTGAACCAAGTACTAGCAGTCATTGTGTTGTTCCTCCTCATCATCTTGCCCTTATGTTTAATACTTTTTAAAGGGTTTGTGTCTAGTGAGGATGGCACATTTGGGGAACACATCCAACAACTAGGTCAACCTTACCACCTTAAAATATTATGGAACTCAGTTATTTTAGGTATTTCAGTCGTCATATTATGCACAATCATTGCACTACCACTGAGCTATATTATGACAAAGACGTCACTTTCTAAACATCAATGGTTAGATCTTGTTATTATGATTCCATTTATGACACCACCTTATATCGGATCAATGGGATGGATGCTAACAATGCAGAGAAATGGGCTGTTGGAACAACTCAGCCCCATTTTCTCACGTGTGACACCATATTTCTTTAGCTTTTTTGGGATGGTGTTGATCATGAGTTGCCACTTGACACCATTTTTATATATTATTTTGAAAAATGCACTCATGACAATTCATCAATCACAAGAAGAAGTAGCTGAAATTTACGGAGGTACATTCTTTTATCGTTTTCGTAAAATTATAGCGCCACTTTTTGCATCAGGATATAGTATGGGAGCATTGCTTATTTTCGTTAAAACAATCGGAGAATTTGGTACACCAGTCACAATGGGAAACAGAATAGGCTTTCAGGTATTAACCTCAGAAATTCATCATAGTGCTTCTATATGGCCGATTGATTTTCAAAGAGCAGCGTTATTATCTACTTTATTATTAGCTGTGAGTATGACAGTATGGGCATTTCAACAATGGTTTCAATCGCGAAATCACTTAAGTTCTAATGCTGGAAAAGGACATAAAGTGAAAGTTCATTCTCGCAGTAAGTGGAATATATTATGTTATGTATTTATTATTTGTGAAATTATCGTTACTATCGTTTTACCTTATGCAAGTATCTTTATGAATGCCTTTATGAAACAGTTATCGTCAGGATTTCATCTAAGTAACTTTACTTTGCAAAACTTTGTTAATGTATTATCGGGTAATGGTGGCATAGCTTTATTTAATAGCATCATGTTAGCTACTATTTCGGCTACGTTAGCAAGTTTAATTGGTCTATGGGTTGTATTAATCACACGAAGACGTAATTCTTTAGGTCGGGTGATTGACTTTTCAAGTTTATTACCAAACACAGTACCTGGTATTATTGTGGTTATTGGGCTAATCCTTTTCTGGAATAATAAACATAATCCCTTACCGGTTTATAATACAATCGGAATATTAGTCGTTGCTTACACAGTGCTTTATATTCCATACGCTGTTCAAAACATAAGAACGGTTGATCAACGTTTAAGTAAAAATCTTATTGAAGCAGCTCAGATTTCAGGTAGTAAAGGATGGACATTGTTCAGAACAATTACATTTCCTTTGTTAAGACCAGGCATTATTTCTGGATGGATACTTATATTTTGCATATCTATGAGAGAATTAGTTGCTTCGTTAATGTTGAGACCACCTAATACGGATACATCTTCAACGTTTATTTACCGTCAATTTGAGCAAGGAGATTCTGCCCAAGGTATGGCAATGGCAATAATGTCTATAGGTATTACTTCAATCATTTTATTCATATTAGAAACGTATCAAAGAAAGAAAAAGCTTTAAGAGTTCAGTAGTAGTGAGAGGAGCGTGATGCACAGATGCCTAAAAGATTATTAGCAGTATCGGACATTCATGGGCATGGTAAGTCTCTAGCGCGATTGCTGAAAGCAGCTCACTATGATGCAAAAGATGACCAACTAGTACTTATCGGAGACTATGTCAATAATGGTCCAGATTCAGTGGGGACATTAAAATTTGTAAAACAATTAGTAAACGACGGGGCTATCGCGTTAGTGGGGAATCATGAATTAAGATGGCTCGAACGTAAAGACAAACCAGCGATACAGTGGCATCAATTTATCAACGAACTTCCATATTATAAAGTCATTGGTCAATATATTTTTGTACATGCAGGAATTGATACAAGTAAGTCGATGCGCAAACAATCAAGAGCAGTTGTTACAGGCCATGCTCCAGAAAATTTAAACCACTTCTTACCTAAAAATAAAGTTATTGTTCACGGTCATGTGCCGAATTATAGATTAGGATATAAGAAAGATCACATTCATATTGAACCTCGTGTCATAGATATTGATACTGGCGCAGGTCATAATCAATACTTAACATTACTAGATTTAACATCGCAGAAACAATATTCTGTGAAGGTTTCTGATGATGATGCTAAAATTCAAGAGCGTCGCGTTAAATTAAAGTAGGATAAACAAAGAATCCCCTTACTACTGGTGATAGTAAGGGGATTTTTTAATGGCTTGGCTTTACCGTATTTTTTAATGGCTTGGCTTTACCGTATTTTTTATTGTGCTGTTACTTCTAATTGCACGTCGATGTTACCTCGTGTTGCTTTAGAATAAGGACAGAATTGATGAGCTTGTTCTACATATTTTTCAGCGTCTTCTTGTGAGATATTTTCAAGTGTTACTTTGATATCTGCCGCAAGTTTAAAGCCATTGTCAGTGTCATCTTTAATTAATTCAATAGTGATTTCTACTTCTGGGTTAGCATCGTTTACTTTGTTTTGAGATAAAATTAATGATAAAGCACTGTTAAAGCATGCACTATATCCAGCAGCAAATAATTGTTCAGGGTTCGTGTCATTACCACCTTGACCACCCATTTCTTTAGGTGTGGCTAGATTTTGAACGAATGTATTATCAGGGCTAAATACGCGACCATCACGGCCACCATTTGAAATCATTGTCGTAGTATATAAAGGTTTTGCCATTTTGAGAACTCCTTACCTTATTTGATTACGCTTGATTAGATATTTTGTTTAACTAATCAAGGTTATAACGAAGTATAATACCATTTAAGTCAAACTTACAAGAAATGTGATTTTATATTTAATATTATTTTTAAATAATCTACAGAAATCTAAAAGAGTGTAATAAAAATGATAAGTGTATCTTTATGTAAAATGGTATATAATGGCATTGAATTGAGTAATTGGAAAATCTATAGAAGGAGAGTAAATATATGAAGAGAACACGTGTACACCAACTTAGCGGATATTTAAAAATCTCATGTACAGCACTACTTGTCAGCGGGACAATCATTGGTTATGGATTTACCCACAATACACACGCAGATTCTACAGAGACATCTCGTACGATGACACAATCGCAAGATCAAAATCATTCTTTAAGTAAACACATTAAAGAAGCTAAAGATAAATTAAATCACTTAAAAGACTTATCAAAAGAAGATATCAAAGATTATCAAACTCGTATAGATCGTGCCAAAGATGACTCTAAAATAGATGCTATTATTGAAGATGCGAGACAACATAATGAAAAGTTAGTAAATTCAACGGTCTCTAATGATAGTAACAACAATTCAAAAGCGTCTAAGGAGTTAGATCAATTTTTAGAAGATTTGGATGCCATTTCTAATAATGTTGATAACTATCAACAAAACAATGGTGTAAATGAAGACCATCCCAATAAAGACGCTATTCATAAAGAAGATACACAGAATACAGAAGCTAAAGACAATGATACTAAAGCACAGGCGAATGATACGACCATTTTCAAGAAATTAGACTCTATCAAAGATGATGTGGATTCTCTCCGCTCAAATGAAAGTTCTAGTACGAGTCAAAGTGATAAAAAGACTTCAAATCAATCTGATAACAAAGAGCGTCAAAATCAAATTGAGCATGATATAGCAACACTAAAATCAGAAGCTAATCAAAATAGGGATAATGCTGAGGATACGATTGGAAAAATCACTAAGGACTTACAAGGTAGTGATAAAATCACACATGCGCTTGCACAGAGACAATCACGACAAAATGATAATAATGAGAACTATCTAAGTCGTAAATTGAATGATTTAGGTGCTTTAGAAAGCAAAGTTAAGGAAGATAACCATTTATCCGACGATAATAAGCAAAAATTAAAACGTGAAATTGATCGAGCGCATCAAAAACTTGATGGACAACAAAACGCGATATTAAATCAACTTAAAAATGATAAAGATAAAGCTAAGACCACTGAAAATATACTTCATAGCATCATGAGTAACAATGAAGCTCAACGTGCATTGAAAAACATTAAAATTAAAGGTCAATCTGATAAAGACATTGCTAATCAAATCGCGAAGCAGATTGATGGCGTTGCCACTACTTCAAGTGATGATATTCTTAAATCAATGTTGGATCAATCACATAATAAAGAAAAATTGATTAAAGAACTATTATCTACGCGACTAGGAAACAATGAAGCTTCTCAAATAGCAAAGAAATTAGCCAATGGTCACTTTAGTCAATCTCAAATTGTTGATCAATTAAAACACTATTTTGATAAAAATGGTCACGCAACAGCAGATGATATTTTAAATGGCGTATTAAATAATGCTAAAAATAAAAAAGAAGCAATCGAAACGATATTAGCGACACGATTGAATCAAGATAAAGCGAAAATTTTAGCAAGTGTCATTACACGTATTCAAAATGATAAAACAGATGCGTTACAACTGATACAATCCGCTTTAAATGGTAAAGCAAATGACTTATTGCAACTTCAAAATCGTGTTAAACGAGCTAAAGGTGATTTAAATTATATTTTATCACCAATAAAAGATCGCCCATCATTACTTGATAGAATCCATGGTAATCATCACAACAGTAGTCAACTCGCTGATATATTAAACCAACTCGCAGGTTTAACAAATGGATCAGGTATATTAGATAATTTAAACTCTAAAGATTCTATACTAGATGGTATTGGTAATATGGATACACCATCCCCAGAGAACAATTTATCATTAGGTTCAGGTGATGGCTTATTGAGTGGAATATTAAATGACGACGGCAATATCTCTTTACCAGCTGCAGGTAAAGTTCTTAAATTGAGTGTTTTACCATTTGCAATCATTGCTTTAGTGATTGGAAGCACGTTGATTTGGGTAAGTCGCCGTAAGAAACATCATGCATCATAATTAATAAATTTAGTCACCCGGACGTCTTAAAATTGTTAAAATGTTTGGGTGACTTTTCAATGGAAATAAATATAAATAATTGGAGAATGAGTATCTCATATCGTTATAATGTAGAAACTGTTCATGAAAAAAGAGTTAAAGGAGTATGACTATGACAAATCAAACAGCTCTATTAGTGATGGATATGCAAAAAGGTATCGCAAATAATGTGCCACAAATTAATAGTTTAATTAAAGCAAATCAACGTGCAATAGAAGCAGCACGCGCACACCAAATTCCGGTAGTCTTTATGCGTGTTGCATTAGAGAAAAACTTTGCAGACGTTTCACCTCATAATCGTGTGTTCTCAAGTTTTAAACAACGCGGTATATCCATGACAGAGGATGATGCGTTTGCACAAATTCTTGAGGAATTAGAACCTGCAGAGGATGAACCAATCATGACTAAACGACGTTTTAGTGCGTTTACAGGTAGTGGTTTAGAGGTCTTCTTGAATGCGAATCAAATTAATCACCTTGTTTTAACAGGTATTTCGACAAGTGGAGTGGTGCTAAGTACCGCACTTGAAGCTGCAGATAAAGATTATCAAATCACAGTTTTAGAAGATGCTGTGGGAGATCGTTCAGATGATAAGCATGATTTCATAATAGAACAAATTTTAAATCGTTCATGCGAAATAGAATCAGTCGAATCATGGAGAAACCATTTATAGTAAAGTAACATCCTTATATAACGATGAAATACAAATTGAGCAATCCCTCCGTAAACATTGTTTATGGAGGGATTATTTTAAATACACATCAAACTCAACTATTTCCTGGAAAATAAAAAAGATAGCAAGCTCTATGAAGAGACATGCTATCTTGAGTAACTCTTATTATTTTCCTTGAATATAATCTAAATCATTGGCATCTTCTGCATCAATGGTTCTGTATGAAATAACGCCAAGACCTTTAACATTAGATTCTGAAATCACAATTGAACCATCGTCGTTGACTTTTTCAACGAAACCAACATGACCATATTGTGTATCTGCACCAAGTTGGCCAGCTTCGAAGACAACAGCAGTATGGTTTTTAGGTGACTGTGTTACAGTGTAACCTTCTCTTTCAGCGTGATTGTTCCAATTGTGTGCATCACCTAAATCACCAGAAATAGATGAGTCATATTGTTGCATACGTTGATAAACATACCACGTACATTGTCCTTGTGGATATGGAGAAGATCCACTAGCTTCAACAAATGGTTTGAAATCACTTCCTGAAGTTTCTGTTCCAATTGATTGAGTATATTTTTTCAGATTTGGCATACGTTTTTTATCAAATGCAGTTAAATTGTAATGTTTAATGATACTATTTAACTTTTTAGCATAATTCGGATCTGTCGCATAAGAATGTGATAAGTGTGACGTTGCCTCTTTATATGTTAATGCTTCGCTCTTCCAAGTAGGTTTATAAATTGTAGGATTGCCTTCAATACCATTTTTAATTAAGTCAGCATAATCTTGGAGTGAAGATTTCAAATTAGGATATTTACGGAATCCAGCGTTTATACTAAACATTTGGTTATCGCTACCAGCCTCTAGTGTATTGAAGTTCACAGATTCCCCATTATAACTGCCTTTAACACCGAATAAATTATAGTTAGGTGATTGAGCTAGACTACTTTTACCTGAGTCAGATTCCAAGATAGCTTGAGCCATCATAACAGAGGCATAAATCTTTTCTTTTTGGCCAATTTTATGTGCATCTTTAGCAATCGATTTAATAAATTTACGAGTATCTTGGCTGTCTACCACATTAAAGTTATCGTCTGACACTTTGCCATCTTCAATTTGTGGTACTTGTTGGAATAAACTTGTTGAACGCGTATTAGATTTTTTAATATCATTCTCAAACGATTGAACCGGTTTAGATTTATGTTTCAATTCATTCTCTGTAGGTAGTTGCGGATTATTATTTTGAGAAGACTGCGATGTGTTCTTCTGATGTTTAGATTTCTGCTCATAATTAGATTGGGTCTTCTTAGCATCTTCACTGTATTCATCAAGAATGGTATCTAGTGCTGAATCAGATACGCTTGAGTGGTTGTTGTCACTTGATGAATGTGATGTTGTTTGATTAGAAGATGATTGATGCGTTTGATTTGATGACTGTTTAGATTCATCTTGTTGAGACGATTGACCTTGTGACTGGGAAGTATTTTTATCATCGTCTTGTTCCCATTGAGATAATGCGTCACTCACCTTTGAATCATCTGTTTCTGCTTTAGAAGATGATGTACTACTTTGATGTGATTGATCTTCAGAATGAGAGGAATGACTTCCTTCAGAAGGAATGTCTGAATTAGTATTTTTATTCGATGTTACCTCTTTAGAATCATTGTTATCACTATCAGTAGAATCATCTCTATTTGAAGTGGAAGGTGATTGACTTGTATGATCGTCTGACTGTTCATAATTTGAAATATTAGAATCAAAGTTAAAAAGATTTTGAATTAATGTAGTTAAACTAAAGCTATCATCATATTTATCAGGTTTTAACAGGTCGTTCATATGAGACTGACTTTGAGCAACGTTATGGTAAAATTGGTCAACTAAATTTGTATTTTTTTGCTTATTTTGATCAGTAACTGCTGTTGTAGTTTGATGCGGCTGGTTAGAATTCTGATCTGACTGATTGGATGCTTTGTTTTTATCCGCTTTAACATCATTATCTTTTTTATGCGTTTTAGAAGATTTACCGTTCTCTTTAGAAGGAGATTTCTCAGAAGAAGCTTTTTCAGCTTGGTGCGCACGTTGATTGCTATCAGTTTGCTCTTGTTTATCTTCTTTCGACTGTGAACTTTTATGAGTTACCTTTGTTTGTTGATTCATGTCATCTGTATTATCTTTCGCAACGGCCGTAGGGGTAGTGAATGTTGGAAATACCAACGTAGTTGATAGTAAATAAATTAACAATTTGTTTTTCGACATCACATTTTTTCTCCCTCGAAAAGTTTAATTTTGGTGTGATAATAATTGAGAATTTGGTATAATTTAACTTATGACTTATATTGTTGATATCTATCAACGAAACGTAATGCGCCTTAATACATTTATTATACAAATCTTACTTGTAAAAATAAATTACTTTCCTAGAAATTTTATAAAATAATAGAAGTATCTCCTCAATGATCAAGTAATGATGGGGGAGTCATTTTCAAAAATAAAAATAGAGTTATTATAAAGAATGAATATTAAAGACCTTCTCAATAGGAGTGTGAATATGAAGAACGCACTAAAACTCTTTATCACGGATTTGAAGAGGGTAGCGAAAACGCCGGGTGTTTGGGTGATCTTAGCAGGTCTAGCTATTCTACCTTCGTTCTATGCATGGTTCAATTTATGGGCGATGTGGGATCCGTATGGTAATACAGGCCATATTAAAGTAGCAGTAGTAAATGAAGACAGTGGTGACAAAGTTCGAGGTAAAAAAATTAACGTCGGCGATACAATGGTCAAATCGTTAAAGAACAATGACAGTTTCGATTGGCAATTTGTTAGCAGAGAAAAAGCAGACCATGAAATTAAGATGGGTAAGTACTATGCCGGTATATACATACCAAGTAAGTTTACACATCAAGTTACTGGCACCTTAAGAAAGCATCCGCAAAAAGCAGACGTTAATTTCAAAGTGAACCAAAAAATTAATGCCGTAGCAGCGAAACTGACAGATACAGGTTCATCGCTCGTTGTAGAGAAAGCCAATGAGCAATTTAATAAAACAGTTACGAAAGCATTGTTAACTGAAGCAAATAAAGTCGGTCTAACATTAGAAGACAATGTGCCGACAATCAATAAGATTAAAAATGCGGTATATCAAGCGAATGATGCATTACCTAAGATAAACGACTTCGCTGACAAAGTTATTTATCTTAACAATCATCAAGACGAGTTAGATCAATATGCGAATAAATTTAGTGATTTAGGTAAATATAAGGCTAATATTACTGATGCTCAAGATAAACTCAATGCAGTCAATTCCGCTGTTCCCGCTTTAAATGAGAAGGCGAAACTCATCCTAGCACTTAATGATTATATGCCGAATATCGAACGACTACTCAATGTAGCTTCGAATGATGTGCCAGCACAATTTCCTAAGATTAATAAAGGTGTAGACATTGCTAGTGAAGGCATTGATGCAGCAAGTAGTCAATTAAACGACGCACAAGGATATTTAACTCAAGCGAAGCAGCGTGTGAAAGACTATCAAGAAGCTGCCGGTAGAGCACAAGAAGTGAATGGTGCTGTGAATAAAGATTTAAACAATCAGACAACGACACAGCAACAAAGTGCTACCCAAAGCCATAAAGATTTAGGGCATAGTTACTCTAATATAAAGACCAGTCAAATGAGTACGATGGGTGATTCATCTAACAATGATTCAGATTTAACACAAAACGACATTAAATCAATGAACACCGCCTTAGCAGAATCGTTATTATCATTATCAAATCAGACAGACAAACAAGCTCAAGCCACTCAACAAGATATTAAAGCGTTGAAGAACATGGCATATGGTATTATCGCATCAGATAAACCTACACAATTTAAAGAACCACTTGAGAATATTAAATCTCGATTGGAAAATGCTACTAAATATAATCAACAAATGATCGATATTCTTTCAGAACTAGAGAAAAGTGAAGATGTAGATTTATCATCAGAAATTAAACATATTAAAAAGGCGAATAACCAAATTAATGATAGTTTACGAACAACTAATCAATTAATTGATGCTTTATCAAATGGTAGTTCAGGCCAGTCTGAAGCAGTAAAAGTACTTCGTGGACTGCCAAAACTGAGTGATAATCTTGATAACTTCCGTTCATATATTAAAAATGAACTAAACAAAAATTTATTAGCTGTTTCAAACGAAATTACAGATCAATTAAATAAAGGTCAGAATACTTTATCTACAATTCAATCGAAATTGAACTCAATCAACCAAGTGATTAATGCAGGTCAAGATATCTTAAGTGATGGTAAAGAACGTATTGATACAATACAAAGCACTTTACCTGGTATTGAACAAACTTACATCAATGCCATGAAAACTGCTCAAGCTTACTTCCCAACTGTGAAGAAAGATGTTGCACAAGCCGCTAGTTTCGTGCGCAATGACTTACCACAATTGGAACAAGAATTAGCCAATGTCACTCAATCAGTAAACCAAAATTTACCGGCATTATTTAATCGATATGACAACGCTGTTAATTTATTAAATGAGAATCAACCACGCGCGAAAGAAGGTTTAGCTTCACTAGCTGACTTCGCACAGAATAAATTGCCAGACGTTGAGAAGGATCTTAAAAAAGCAGATAAAGTCTTCAAGAAACTAGACAAAGATGATGCTATCGATAAACTTATAGACACATTAAAGAATGATTTGAAAAAGCAAGCAGACACGATTGCAAATCCAATTAATAAAAAGACTACGGATGTCTTCCCAGTGAAAGATTATGGTTCAGGAATGACACCATTCTATACAGCGTTATCAATATGGGTAGGTGGCTTATTAATGGTAAGTTTACTTTCAGTAGATAACAAACATGAACATTTGCGACCTATATTAACAGCACGACAAATCTATATGGGTAAAGCTGGTTTCTTCTTCCTCTTAGGTATCATTCAAGCACTTATCGTGTCGATAGGTGACCTAGTGATACTTAAAGCGGCGGTGGAATCACCAGTCTTATTCGTAACCATCGCTGTATTTAGTTCACTCGTATTTAACTCAATCATCTATACATGCGTGTCCATGTTAGGTAATCCAGGTAAAGCTGTAGCGATTATCTTGCTCGTATTACAAATCGCAGGGGGTGGAGGAACATTCCCAATTCAAACGACACCACAGTTCTTCCAAACCATTTCACCATATCTGCCTTTCACTTATGCCATTGACGCCTTACGTGAAACTGTAGGTGGTATTGTACCTGAAATATTAATTACTAAAGTTGTCGTACTCACATTGTTCGGCCTCGGATTTATTATATTCGGTATATGTATGAAACCTGTGATGGATCCAATTATGCGTAAAATTGCTAAACGTGCAGCAGAAAGTAAAGTAACTGAATAATATACTAAAATCCCTCGAATTGTAAGATTCAATTCGAGGGATTATTTTAGTTATAAGCAATGCTTATTTAAGGATGGCTTATAATTAGATCCATGTGTCCATTAAACTGAATTGCTTTATCTTCTGTTGTTAAAATAAAATGCGTACCTTTTTGAACAGTGAATGTTTCGTCATCAACTGTTAATTGACCATCACCTTCAATGACTGATACTAAACAATACGGATGAGGTTTCGTTAAAGTTAGATGTTCAGAAACATCCCATTTCTCTACTGTGAAGAACGTATTCGACACAAATTGCGTATAAGTGTTACCATCAATCTCTTTAGTATGTGGAGAAGTATTCGGCTGTCGATTAGAAATATCGATAACCTCTTTACTTTGTTCTAAATGTAATTCACGTGTGTTGCCATTTTTATCTTTTCTATCGTAATCATAAATACGATATGTGGTATCAGAAGATTGCTGTGTCTCTAAGATGAGGATGCCTGAACCTATCGCATGTACTGTACCAGCAGGAACATAATAGAAGTCGCCAGGTTGAACTGGAACATGAGTAAATAAATGGTCGAAGTCTTTATTATCAATGAGTTGTTCTAATTCTTCTTTTGTTTGTGCTTCTACACCATAGATGATTTCTGAGCCAGGTTCTGCATCAAGAATATACCAACACTCTGTCTTACCATATTCACCTTCATGTTTAAGTGCATAGTCATCATTAGGATGAACCTGTACTGAAAGTTGATCATGAGCGTCTAGAATTTTAGTTAGAAGCGGGAAGTGTGTTCTAGAATCGTTATCGAATAACGCACGATCTTCTTCCCATACCTCATCTAACGTCTTACCTTGATGTTTGCCATTTTCAATGACATTAGGTCCGTTCTGATGTGCTGAAATAGCCCAACATTCGCCAGTTTGATCACTTGGAATATCGTAACCAAACTGAGTTAAAGCATTGCCACCCCAAATGCGCTCTTGAAATACAGGCTTAAGAAACAATACCATATCTTACACTCCTTTATATCTCTTTTAAAATGTTGTAAATTTCATTTTTATCTTGAGCATGCACGAGGTTGTCTCTTGTATCATCATGCATTAAAGCTTTTGATAAGCGTTGCAATAATCTTAAATGCGTATCATTACTGTCATTTGGCACAGCGATAAGGAAGACCAATTGCGGTAATGAACCATCAAGGCTTTCCCACTGAATGCCTTTTCTATTTTGCATAACAGCTACGGCAGGTTGATTGACTGCACTTGATTTCGCATGAGGAATCGCCACATTCATACCAATGGCAGTAGTTGACTCTGCTTCTCGCTTATGAATAGCTTCTTTAACTTCTTCAACATTAGAGATATAGTGATGTTCATTTAATTTAGAAATAAGAGTATCAATCGCATTGTCACGCGTAAGTTCAGTATTTGATATTTCAATAATATTCTCGGCAAATACTTCATGTTCTTTACTTTCATTTGTAGGCTCACTTTGTGGAGCAGTCGTTGCTACATTACTTTGTGTTGTTGTATCGTTTGCTGATGTAGAATCATTTTCAAGGGTAGGGTCAGTCTCGTGTGAATTCACTTCATTCACAGGTGTATGTCTCTTGAAAATTAAAACCGTCATCATTGTGACTAAACTACCGATAATGACAGCGATAAAGAACCAAAGGACCTTATCAATACCGCCAAGTACTGCTACAACTGGACCACCGTGGGCAACTCTATCTCCAACACCTCCCAGCGCGGCGATGACAGATGCTACCATAGCACCAATCATATTAGCTGGAATCGTTCTAAGTGGGTCTTGGGCAGCGAAAGGTATCGCACCTTCAGTGATACCGAAGAGACCCATTGTAAATGAGGCTTTACCCATTTCTTGTTCAGCTTTATTAAACTTATGTTTTTGAATAAATGTGGCTAAGCCTAAACCGATTGGAGGCGTACATACTGCTACAGCAACCATTCCCATCACTGCATAGTTACCTTCAGCAATTAATGCAGAACCGAAGAGAAAGGCAACTTTGTTAATCGGACCACCCATATCGAAGGCAATCATAGCGCCGATAATCAACGCTAGAATAATAATGTTTGCGCCTTGCATACCTTTTAACCATGTCGTCAATGCAGCAAAGATACTTGAAATCGGAGCACCGATGACAAAGATAAATATCAGTCCTACGATAAGTGAAGAAATAATAGGTATGATAATAATTGGCATAATCGGTGCCATCGCTTTAGGAACTTTAATTTGCTTAATCCATTTAGCGATATAACCAGCTAAGAAACCGGCAACAATACCACCTAAGAAACCAGCACCTGCAGTACTGCCATAGAGACTTCCGTCAGCAGCGATAGCTCCACCAATCATACCTGGAACAAGTCCGGGTTTATCAGCAATACTTACGGCAATATAACCGGCTAGAATTGGAACCATAAATTTAAAAGATAAGCTTCCAATATTTTCAATTGATTTCCAGAATGAATGCTCTGGAATGACGAGGCCTTTAGAAGTCGCTTCGCCACCTATAGTTAAAGCAATGGCCATCAGCAATCCACCTACAACGATGAATGGCACCATGAAAGAGACACCATTCATTAAGTGTTGATAGACCATTTGCATGCCACTTTTATGTTCATTATCTTCTTCAGAATTGTGGCTGTGAGTTTCTGAATCATTTCCATGATAGATACGGGCGTCTTGATCAATGATACGTTGAATTAATTGTTTTGGATGATGGATACCTTCACGCACGTTCTCATTAATGAGGCGTTTACCATTAAAACGTGAAAGATCAACTTGTCTATCAGCAGCGATAATGATGCCGTCTGCTTCTTTAATTTCTTTGGCAGTTAAAATGTTTTCAGCACCTACACCGCCTTGTGTTTCTACTTTGATATCTACGCCCATTTCTTTAGCAGCTTGTTCTAACTTTTCTTGAGCCATATATGTATGAGCGATACCGTTCGGACATGATGTTATAGCAAGTATTTTCATCGCTTTCACTCTCCTTTATTTAAAGTGTAAGCGTATTCAATGCTATATAAAAAAGAATAATTGCCGTTATTTGTGGCAATTATTCTCGAATTTGAGCGATTAACTTATTTTTAAAGTCATGGTTCTCCATCATACACCACTGATCAACCGTATGTTCATCAAGTTGGGCTAGTGACTGAATCATATTTTTCATCATTTGCGCATCCTTCTTCGCAATCGCTAGGAAGAATACTAACTTCACATCATGTTGTTTCCAAGGAATGGGGTGCTTGAATTTATAGACAATCACATGAGATTTCAGCACCTTCTCAGGATTACCGTGAGGAATCGCCATACCATTGCCTATGAAAGTTGAAGACTGACGTTCGCGTTCCATCGCAGATTCAATGTAACCGTCTAAAGTCGTTTGATGTTCTTCTAGAATCTCTTGAGTTCTCTTAAAGATTGAGAGTGCAATGGAAGGTTCATCTTGTTCGATGTCGGACTCAACCACAAATTCTATTGGTGACAGGGCATCTCTTTGTAACGTTGGGTTTTTAAACGTTTTAATTACATGTTCAACTTGGCGTTCATCATCTTTCGAAAATAATGGCGACACCTGAATCACTTTCGGAAGGTGTGATGAACGTTTGTGACTTAAGTCGATATCATGCGTTGTGATGAGTAAATCCACTTGCGCAAAGTCATATGTCTCAACATCTTCAAGTTTCAATGTATCAACAATTGATATTGAAGGACTTAATTTCTTAATTCTTTCAGCTAATAAAGTTGAAACCCCTAAGCCGTAATAGCACACAATGACGACGTTAATGGTCGAGTGCATTTGTCGTTCAATTGATGATTGAAAATGAATCGTCAAAAAGGCAATTTCATCTTCGCTAAGTTGTATGTCAGTGTCTTTAGATAACTGATGAATTACATCGTAAAGCGTGTTAAAGATAAAAGGATAGAGTTGTTTGATTTCAGATGTCAGCGGATTGTTGAGGTAAACATTGCGCATTAATCGTAAGTAGGTACGACTAAAGTGCGTATAAATATTTTCTTTTAGAATTGAATCTTTAGAAAAAGGAATATCTACATTCGTTTCCATCAATTGTATTAACCGTTGAATATAACTTTGAATAAAGAGTTGTTGGAAGCTTAAATCAAATTGATTGAAATGATAACTAATGAAGAAAGAAAACAATTGACTCGTTTCATCAGTTAGCTGGTAACCTAGTTGTTGATTAATATCTTTAATACACTGTCGTGCTATGGCTAGAGAAGTTGGATTCGACTCCCAATCTAACTCCTCAGAGTTAGAGCGCTTAATAATTAAGATTAAATGCACAAGTAATTGTCGCACTTGATTATCTGACGTTTGAAGCTCGGAAGCTTGAATATGTTTCTTAATAATATGATGAATACGCTGAATATGTCCCTGTGGTAATTCTTGCAGAATCAAATCTTCCACTTTAATTTCATTCGAAGAGAGTTGATTCAGATGAAGAACCGCATTACTTAAATCCGAACCACTAGCATCGATAATGATGCCTTGTTTCCTTTTCAAAGTGATGGTGACATCAAATTTTTCACACCAAGTTTGGATACGTGTGACACAATCGAGTACATCTGCCTTTGATAGATGAAAATGTGATGCAAGCTCACTCAAAGTATATGTATGATGATCCATCAATAATTTATAAGCAATCGTAATTAATAACTTTCTCTCTTTAAGAATACTGTCATTTAATTGTCCCTCAATAAAACTAATAGAATATGCATCTAAATTTAATTGATAGCCTCTAGATTTAACACTCACTATAAGATTATCAATGAATGTAGAATTAATAACTTTAATATCATTCCTAACTGTGCGATTAGACACATTTAAATAAGCCGAAACTTCATTCCCGCTAATGTACGTTTGAGCGTTATTGATTAAGAGTTGAATGAGTTTAATCTGTCTGTTTATCATAGTCCATCTCACTTCTCCCACAAAGTTTGATTAGGAAAACGCTTACTCCACAATCAAAGTTTACTTGTTAGCGAGGAGATAGGCAAGTAGGTATGATAATCAACTTTGAAGAATTAAGTACGAAATTATCGATCATTGTAATCAAACAATTAATAGACTCCAAGTCTCCGATATTCAAGACAACGAACTTCCAAATTTAAATCATTACATTAGAACAATTGACTCAACAACTACTCCCATCAAACATTAATTTTAATTGACTTGCTCAAATAACAGTTTCTTCATTATATTGTTAAGCAAAATGTTATATGGGTATGAGTAAATTAGTTAGATGAGGAGGTATTATAGTTGAACATTTCTTCTAAATATTTTGATTATTTAGTTGTTTTTACCGCAGGCATAGGAATGTTTTTATCTACCTTAGATAGTGGGATTATTAACGTTGCATTACCTACTTTATCGAAATCATTTAATGTTGATACATCATTGATAACATGGAGTGTCACTTTATATACTTTATTATTGACGGGAACGATTATCATATTTGGAAGATTGAGTGACAAATTTAGTCGAATAAATATCTATAGTATCGGGCTTATTGTGTTTTTAATAGCTTCAATTTTATGTGGTTTTTCAAGTAATATTATCCAATTGATCACATTTCGAGGTTTGCAAGGCATCGGAGCAGCAATGTTGCAAGGCACTGCCACTGCTATTATTACAACTAGTATTCCTGAAGATAGACAAGGATCGGCCCTAGGAACGCTAAGTATACTTTTAGGAATAGGACCAGTTTTAGGACCTAGTGTAGGAGGGAGTTTACTCTCTTTAGGAAGTTGGAGATGGATATTTTGGATGAATATTCCCTTTATCGTAGTAGGGTTAGTTGGCTGTTTAATATTGAAGAGAAATATTAAAGAAAATAGAAGTACATCTATTCACCTAGATTTGCGAGGAAATATATTGTTATTTCTATCTATATTTTGTTTATTAATCAGTCTAACTGCATGGTCTCATAATTCTATTAAAAGTTTACTCGTTTATGGGAATTTAATAACTTTTATCATACTATTTAGTTTGTTTGTAGTATGGGAATTAAAAAATAGTCTTCTCTACAACTCTATGATAGACAATACGTTTTTGAGGATTTTTCGCATTAGGTGAGTATAATATAGGACGTCCTTTATACACACTTTTTGCATTTCTTCACTCACCAGTGTTATAATTTAGGTAACGAAAATAAGTATTCACTTATACACCAATCCCCCACTATTGCGAGTAGTGAGGGGATTTTTGTTGGTGTGGCTATATGTCACCTATTTTTATTGCGTTTACTTAGCCAATGAGTAAAAAACGCAATGGCACAGCCACTGATGACTGGTGCTATGATGTGAACGAAAATAAGCATCACTCTATACACCTCCTCTCTACGTCAAATTGACGCCTGAGGGATAGGCGACCTATATATTATATCATCCCCGAATATACGATGAGAGTTAACTTCCGATAAGTCATTTATGTTAACTAAAAAGACTCTAGTACAATTTGATATGTATTAGAGTCTTTTTGTTAGTTAGTCATTTAATTCTACTGATTTTATTTTTGGTTTTTCTGGTAGTAATGCATACTTAATTTTAACAGTTAGAGTAGCTAGTTTGTCATTAATATTCACTTGATAATAACCTATATGACCGCTACCTTGATTATCTGATTGTCCATTAATAGAAACTTTATCTTGGCTTTTTAGAAATTGATAAGTTTTATTATCTTTAGCAATTTCTTTTAAGTTTTTAGTATCTTTATTTTTAATAGAGGTATTTAATTGTTTTTCACTGGAATACATAACCCATTTATCAAAAAATAAGAAATTTAGAATCATATAACAAATGGCTACTACTATAATTACAAGAGCGATATAAATTAACTTTTTCAACGTTAAACACCTTTTTAAAATTATTTATAATTTATGATAACTCATAAGTATATGTAATTGCCAAATAAGATATAAAATTTAAATAAGTATTCACAATCTCTACAAATCATTCTTATATCTTAGTGATAATATAATAATTGAATATATTATCTATAGGAGTGATTTGGATGAGTAATTCTAAAAAAGTAGCTGTTGTTACTGGAGCGGCTCAAGGTATTGGTTTGAAAATTGCTGAACGTTTATTTAAAGATGGATTTAATTTAGCCATAGTTGATTACAATGAAGAAGGTGCTAAAAATGCTGCGTCATCTTTAACTACAAATGAACAAGAGGCAATTGCCTTTAAAGCTGATGTCTCAAATCGTGATGAAGTCTTTTCAGTATTAAGAAAAGTGGTCGAGCACTTTGGAGAGTTTAATGTATTAGTTAACAATGCAGGTTTAGGTCCAATGACGCCAATTGATACAGTGACACCTGAACAATTTGATCAAGTTATTGGAGTCAATCTAGGTGGCGTATTCTGGGGAATACAAGCTGCATTAGAACAATTTAATAAGTTAGGTCATGGCGGTAAAATTATTAATGCTACTTCTCAAGCTGGTGTAGAGGGTAATGCGGGATTATCTTTATATAGTAGTACTAAATTTGCTGTTAGAGGTTTAACACAAGTTGCTGCTCGTGATTTAGCTGATAAAGGTATTACAGTTAATGCGTATGCACCTGGTATTGTTGAAACACCAATGATGGAAGGTATTGCAATAAAATTAGCTAAAGAGAACAATCAACCCGAAGAGTGGGGTTGGAAACAGTTCACTGATCAAATCACTTTAAAACGTCTTTCAAAACCGGAAGATGTGGCTAACGTTGTCAGCTTCTTAGCAAGTAGTGATTCAGACTATATTACAGGACAAACTATCATTGTTGATGGTGGTATGAGATTCCATTAATAAAAAATAAAAACGTTTATGCATACATCTGTTTGCATAAACGTTTTTTTATTACTCGTGTTTATTTTGTGTGCTGTTGTTATTGTTTTGTTGGTTACTTGGTTTGTTTTCAGAGTTTTGTGAGCTAGATTGCTGGTTGTTAGGTTTCTCTGATGTTGATGGTTGTGTAGAGTTCTGACTATTTTGTTGTGAATGGTTATTGTAGTTATTATTGCTCGTGTTATTTTGCGTGCTTGGTTTGTAGTTGTTCTTAGATGGTTTATCTTTAGTTTCGTTTGTTTTGGTTTGTTGTTTATCGTTTTGATACTGATTATTGCTAGGTTGCTTAGTTGTGTTGTTGGAATGATTGATATTAGAGTTTCCGTTATATGTGCCAGATGCTGGTTCTGATTGCGCATTTTCTTGGCTTTGGTTAGCGTTATTATTTCCATTATATTGATCGCTGTCTTGATTAGATTTATTTTTCTTCTTATGTTTCTCTTCAGTTTTTTGATTGTCTTTATTTGAGTCTGTATTAGAAGATTTGCTTTCATGCGTCATTGCTGCATAAATTGAGAAGCTTAATGCAGCGACAAGAAGGATCACTACGATGCTTGCTAATATCTTTTTCAAATGGTTGTCCTCCGTCCTTATTAAATTTTTCTGTATTCTATTATAATCGTTTTCGGGTCATAAGTAGAACTATTTTGAAATAATAAGTTACATATATCATACCAATTATTTTTGAAAATATAAAAAATTACAAGAATGTAATAAAAAACATTAAAGAAAAATTTGCACTTTATGTAATCGCATTGTAATATTGTAATTGAATCGTAATATCCCGTCTTTGTTGTACATAAATAGCGATTCCAATAAAAACAGAGGAGAGATCCATTTATGAACAGAACTACAAAAGTAATCTTATCGTCAATGTTAGCAGCCGGAACAGTATTTGGAGTTGGCCTTTCAACAGATACGCCACCAGTGAATCAAGCCCATGCAGCAACAGCACCTTACTACTCATTTACAGGATATGCTGGTAATCATGCCTCATTTGTTTTAAACCAACTATTTATTAATTCGTTAAAGTATGACACTTTTAGAATGAATGGAATTAAAATTCCTTACACAACTGGTAAAAATCATGTGAACAAATATAAAGGCACGGTTAAGAAATATGACCAAAGCTTTAGTGGAGTTAATACTAAGAAAACGAGAGCAGGTAGCGTAGAGTTTAAAGTTACAAGTCATCTATCTGTGAAACAACTTAAAGAAGCTTATGGTAAAGGTTTGAGAGCTTTACCTAACAAGCACAAAGGCACTAAAACGTATGCTTATAGCCCAGGAAATAAACACTATGGTATATCATTTACTACTAAGAATAATAAAGTAACTAAAATTACAATCGGAACACTAGGTGTGACTGGAGAAAAATTCTAGCTAATCATTTATTAATACGTAATGAACAAGCAACATTAAATTTAGAAAAGAGATAGCTTATCATGAGAAAACTAACTAAAGTATTTGTAGCATCAACTATCGCAATGGGAACATTAGTAGGAGTGGGTGTTTCTACGGCTTCACCAGTTAATGGCATTGCTCAAGCTACAAACTCACATTACTATACGTATCAAGGTTACGTTAAAGGAAATGGATCATTCTTAATTAAAGAGCAATTTATTAAAGCCGTTAAGAGTAATAATGTGACATTTAATGGAATTAAATTGACACATTCGACTGGTACTAAAATGGTCGATAAGTATGATCAACATTTCGAAGGTGTCGCAAATGATGGGATTAAGGCTAAACAAGTCCAATTTACTGTGACTAAAGATTTAACCTTAAATCAGCTGAAAAAAGCTTATGGCAAAGATTTAATTAAGAAAAGTCATAATAAAAACAAGGATGGCGGTATTTTTTGTTATACACCTTCAGGTAAAGGTTTAGGTGTATTGTTTGTAGTAGATAATAGTCGTGTCGTAGCAGTGACGATTGGCTACTCACTTTCTACACCAAGTAAATAAGATTTATAGGTGGAGGCTGTAACATAGATAATTGTCTCAACCTTAATTAACATATTGGCAGTAGATATCTGAATTGAAAGTGCACTTATGCTAAGCTTCTTTCAATCTTAGTCATCCTTGCCGGAGTGGTACAAAGAAATTAATTTTGACAAATTATATTTCTGTGCCACTCTTTTTTATTTAGTGGAGAAATATTTATTCAAATCTATAAAATTAGAGTAGGGAAAACTGATATGATGAATAGAGAGACACTGATAAAGGTCAATGATGATGATATCCTCCCCCTTATTAAAGTGCACCAGCGCTTAAGAATTTTAATTTTCCTTATACGTAATTTAAGTTGTATCAATGAAATATTAAAATTTGATAAAGTTCACTTTCTGTCGGAAAATTAATTTTCAAAGTGAGTGGGTATAGAAGTCATGGAAAGGTGGTAATCATTCATGAGTGTATTAACAAATGAAGAGAGAGTCAAAATTCTATCGGATATCGTCGCAATCAAAACAGTGAACGACAATGAATTGGAAGTAGCGAAATACTTACAAAAGTGGTTCGACAAGTATGGAATTGAATCAGAATTAGATGAAGTTTCAGAAGGACGTGCCAATTTAATTGCCACTGTTGGTTCAGGTCAACCTGTCATCGGTATTTCAGGTCACATGGACGTGGTCGCTGAAGGAAATCATGATGACTGGACTTACGATCCATTTGAATTGACTGAAGATAATGGTTACTTGTATGGACGCGGTGCTGCTGATATGAAATCAGGTTTAGCAGCATTAGCCATTGCGTTAATCGAAATTAAAGAAAGTAACCAGTTAAATAAAGGTACAATTAAATTTATGGCGACTGTTGGTGAAGAAATGGAACAAGCAGGTTCTTCACAATTATATGAAAAAGGCTATGCAGACGATTTAGACGCGTTACTTATCGCTGAACCGTCTTATCCAAGTTTAGTCTATGCGCATAAAGGTTCTATGGATTTCCGAATCACTTCTAAAGGTAGATCTTCACATAGTTCAATGCCATTCTTAGGTGAAAATGCGATTAAACCACTACTCGAATTTATTCAAAATATTGATAAAGAATATGAAGAACTTACGCAAACTGTTAAAGGTGAGTCTTTAGACTACAGTAATATGGTGAATAAGTTAGCAGGTCAATTACCTGAAAATGTCACTAAAGAACAGGCTAAAGATTTAATTGAAGGTTTAGTCATGACAAATAGTATCTTTAACGGTGGTTCACAAGTCAATTCTGTACCGGATAGTGCGACTGCTGAATTTAACGTGCGTACTATACCAGAATATAATAATGACAAAGTTAAAGAATTATTTAATAAATATTTAAAACAAGCTAACGAAAATGGTTCAAGTTTATCTCAAGAAATCTATCTTGATTTAGCGCCTGTTGTAACAACTGGTAAAAATAGATTGGTAGAACTTGGCCATGAGAAAGCACAAGCACATTTCCCTAATGAGGAAGGTTTAATTATTACGCCGACTGTTGCGGTTACAGATGCGTCTAACTTACTTCGTGGTAAGGATGAGCACTTCCCATTCTTAATGTTCGGCCCTGGTATTAGACCTCATCAAGTTGACGAATGTGTTGAAAAACAAAATTATCTTGATTTTGTTGATTATTATATCGATTTCTTAACGTCATTTACTGATGAATTTTAAGTATTAATTGATAAGGTGAAAGCCCATCTCGCTAGAAAAAGTGAGGTGGGCTTTTTTGTGCATTTTTGATTGAATGGATATTTTTAGTGAATTCATAGGCTTTTATTTGTAAGGGTCTAATTTTTATATATAAAGATGAAATATGATAATTATATATAAATTAGGGAATATATATTAATGTATAGGACATCTGGGGGGATGAAAATGGACTTAAATAAATTAATTACTCTAATCGAAAATAAAAAGCACAATGAGTTATATAGGATGTTTTCTAAAAGTTTTAAGCGCTCTATTAGTAAACGCATGTTAAAGGAAACATTAGATCTATATATGAAATATGCGAAGAAACATACTTTGTATGTTGATATAGGTAATGAAAAGAGTGGCGAAAAAATCTGGCTAGATGAATACCAAAATTATGGTATTTTCGTGTTATTGGAAAATGATGTTATTTATAGTTTAATACTGAAACCCCTCTATTATTTTAAAGATAAATGGACGAAACAGACTTATGATCTTCCTATTAAAGATGAATGGCTAATATATTGGGGTGGAGATAACGAATTATTTAATTACCACTATAACTATGAAACGCAACGCTATGCATATGATTTAGTGAAACTAGTCAATGGTAAAACGATGTATGATGGTGGTCAATTTTGTTCAAATTATTATAGTTTTGGGGCGAATGTGGTTGCACCGATTTATGGAGAGGTTGTCAAAGTTGTGAACCATATTAATGATAATACGCCTGGAAACACAAATGAGAGTGAGCCATATGGAAATTATGTAATGATGAAGCATGGCGATCATGAGTATAGTGTTCTTGCCCATTTAAAGAAGCATTCGATTACTGTACATGAAGGGGATTTAATTTATGCGCAAGAAGTGATTGGCCAGTGTGGCAATTCAGGAAACTCTACCGAACCTCATTTACACTTTCAAGTTATGAATGCCCCTGATTTGGAAAATGGTCAATCATTGAAGATTCAATTTAAAGATTATAATAATCCTATTAAAGGTGAAATATTAAAAAATGATTGATGGAAATTACTCGATTGAATGTCGAGTAATTTTTTTATGTTTCAAAACCCTTGATATCAAAGGTATTACGCACAATACACTTTCGCTTAATTTCATTATGCATAATATAATTATTAATTTTATTGCAGTTTAATTAATAAAAATAAATAAATACAGTTTATCAAAGTTTAAATACTAACATAAGTTTTTGACATAATGAACATATTATTTATACAAATAATTTATAAATGAAAAGTATGTGAATAAAATGCAGTTTCCATTTACTTAACAGAAAATTAAAATTACGATGGCACCGTAAGTTGCTTTTTCAAAAATTTATAGGAGGTTACGAGATGAAAAATTTTTCAAAATATGCACTTACAAGTATCGCAGCACTTACGGTCGCAAGCCCCTTTGTCACTATGGATGGCCATGCTAAAGACAAGTCAGTAAAACAAGACATTGATGCGAAGGTTACTCAACAGACTGACGCACCAAAAGCACTTAAAGCATTGCCTGGTTCAGAAAACGTTAAGAACCATTATAAAGACTATGTTGTCACTGATGTAAAAAAAGACAACAAAGGATTTACGCACTACACTTTACAACCTAAGGTAGGTAACGTCTTTGCTCCTGATGAGGAGGTTAAAGTACATGTGAATACTGAAGGCAAAGTTGTATTAATTAACGGTGACACTGATGCGAAGAAGGTGAAACCAACTAATGAGGTGTCGATCAACAAAGAACAAGCATCTAAAAAAGCGTTTGAAGCGGTTAACCTTAATCCTAAAAAAGCGAAAAATATGAAAGAAGACGCCGTCAAAACAAATAAAGTAGAAATCGATGGTAAAACAAATAAGTATGTTTACAATGTAGAATTGATTACCACAATACCTAAAATTTCACATTGGAATATCAAAGTTGATGCAGAAACAGGCCAAGTTGTCGATAAACTAAATCTCATCAAAGAAGCAGCGACGACAGGTACCGGTAAAGGTGTGCTTGGTGATACGAAACAAATTAATATCAATAGTGTAAATGGAGGATATGCGTTACAAGATTTAACGCATCAAGGACAATTAGCAGCTTACAATTATAGTGATAACACTGGCCAACATTCGCTCATCAAAGATAACGATAAAAACTTCACAGATGATAATCAACGTGCTGGTGTTGACGCTAATTACTACGCTAAACAAGTGTATGACTACTATAAAGATACTTTCGGTCGTGAATCATATGATGATAGAGGAAGTTCAATTATCTCTCTAGCCCACGTAAACAAATTCCAAGGTTCTGATAATAGAAATAATGCCGCATGGATTGGCGATAAGATGATATATGGGGATGGAGACGGACGAACATTTACAGCACTATCTGGTGCAAATGACGTTGTAGCTCATGAAATCACACATGGTGTAACCCAAGAAACAGCGAATCTTAATTATCGTAATCAATCAGGTGCTTTAAATGAAAGTTTCTCGGATGTCTTCGGTTACTTTGTCGATGATGAAGATTTCTTAATGGGTGAGGATGTGTATACACCAGGACAAAATGGAGATGCACTAAGAAGTATGTCCAATCCCGAACGATTTGGACAACCATCTCACATGGATGATTATGTAAATACACAATCAGATAATGGTGGTGTACACACTAACTCTGGAATTCCTAATAAAGCAGCTTACAATACAATACGTAGTATTGGAAAGGGTAAAGCACAACAAATTTACTACAGAGCGCTCACAGAATATTTAAGTTCAAATTCAAACTTTAGTGATGCTAAAGAAGCGCTGTATCAATCAGCTTTAGATTTATATGATAAAAACACAGCTAACCAAGTAGCAGATGCATGGGACGACGTTGGTGTATAAATAATTGAAACTTTAAATCGTTTAAATCAGCCATAAACAATCTATCAACGAACATAATCAACGCCTTAATAAACAAGAATTAATGTTAAACACTTACAAATATTAAACGCCTTAATAAATGATGATCAAACAATGTTTGGCTTCATGTGGCCCTTACTCTAACAGTAGAGTAGGGGCTTTAAAATATTCTTAGGGAGGAGACTGCGGGTTGTCTAGCCGAAGTGAGACGGCAGTCTATTGATTGAAACTATTAATAGATATTCTTAACTCTACCTAACCTTTTTATTCTATCTTATAAATGTTATAAAGAGTGAAAGAGACAATACAAATGAGGGGTTATAAACACGAATGATCCAATGAAAGATTTTAATTTAAGAGACGTTATAGGAATATTGATTATGGGATTCGTTAGTTTTTTTAAGTTGCCTTTACTAAATGTCGTATTATTAGCATTGCTTATGATTATTGTGACATCTTTTATAAATGAAAAATTATGCTCTAAAAGCAATATTACTAGGAGAGAAGAGGATGAAAAAGATAAAACAACTTGAAGTTATTGATATTCTGTTAATCATTATTAGTTTATTAGCCGTTTTAATTGGAGTTTTGCAGATATTTAATTTAATACACGTATCGCCAATCATTACGTTAATACTTCTTATAATCATTGTCGTCCTTAATCTGTTTAAGTCATTGGATGAACATAAACATTCCAAATAGAAAATAAAGTGTTAGGAGATAAGAAGTGCGTAAATTATTAAAGAAGTTAACTAAAAAAGATTTCGTATTGATTGTCATTTTATTTATAGTTGCAGTGATGTGCTTCTTAAATACCTTTGACATAGTAAAGTTGTCAGAAAGCCAATCTAATTATGTTGCCACTATTTATACCATTATCGTTTTTATTAGTTTGATTCGAATAAATAAGAAAGATAAACACGATCAATGATAGAAAGGTTTAGGAGTTGATTGGGGTTGAATAAATCTGAGCAAGGTCTGAATATTATAGATTTCATTTTATTTACAACACTAATCATTCTTTTCTTCATTAATATTTTAATATTCACTCATTTGATTCACGTATCTGCATTTTATTCTAACTTATTATCAATCATTAATTCGGCTTTATTAATGATTGGATGGATTAGAATGATTTATAAAGATAAGACATCTTATACATTGTACAAATGATTGTTCAATGTCAGTTATACATTAAAGTGATGTATAGTACTACCTGTGTTACTCAATATTTGTCACAAAATTTTACATACTTTCTCATATATTTTTAACATTAGAATGATAAATTATTATTAAATAAAAAGAATTATTAAAGTTTAAATGAATTTAAATTAGATTTAGTGAGGAGTTTATCATTTAATGAAAAAGAGTAAACGTCAGGATTTAGTAACCATGATTGTTAAACAAAATCACATCTATAAAAAAGCAGATATCATTGATTATATTGATGATCACTTTGGCATTCGTTATAGTATGACAACCATTGCGAGAGACTTGAGAGAACTTAATATTTTTCGTCTGCCAGCTGAGAGCAAACAATTTGAATACAAAATTTTAAATAATCAATCGCAAATCGACGCTAAAATTAAGCTAGATGATTATCTAGAAACAGAAATCATTAGTACCGTGATTAAAGAATCATATATACTTATAAAGACGTCACCAGGATTTGCGCAAAGTATCAATTATTATATTGACCAATTACAACTTAAAGAGATTGTTGGTACTATAAGTGGCAACGACACTATTATGATACTTACTCATTCTAAAGCAATGGCTGAATATGTGTATTACAAAATATTCAATCATAATTATTCATAATCTCTCATATCTGAATAATGAATCGAAAGGCCTGGTAAACGTATTGCATGCGTTTGCTAGGTCTTTTATATTACTAAAGTTATTAATTCACATATTGACTAACTATTCATTTAAGTGAATAAAAAACTTTTTATCGAAACATTCATTATTTCATATTAGCTGAATATTCATTTTCCATACGAAATAACAATACAAAAATGTATAAACAATCATATAAATGTATTGAATAACCAAATTGTACAAAACTTTCTACATTGAACTTGTGAATATAATCACATAAATATATGTGAAATCACTATATACTCATGTTGAAGTTACAGAAAAGGAGGAAATGAATATGGCAGATGGACCCATTCAAGTAAACAGTGAAATTGGTAAACTTAAAACCGTTTTACTTAAACGTCCAGGTAAAGAGTTAGAAAATTTAGTTCCAGATTATTTAGGTGGTTTACTATTTGACGATATTCCTTATTTGGAGGTTGCTCAACAAGAGCACGATCGGTTCGCCAAAGTGTTACAAGATGAAGGAGTAGAAGTACTATACTTAGAGAAACTTGCTGCAGAAAGCATTGAAGATTCAGATATTAGAGAACAATTCATCAATGATGTGTTAGCAGAATCTCGTAAAACAATTCTTGGTCATGAGAAAGAAATAAAAAAATTATTCTCAACATTATCTAATCAAGAGTTGATTGATAAAGTTATGGCTGGTGTGCGTAAAGAAGAGATAAAATTAGAATCTACGCATTTAGTTGAGTATATGGATGACAAGTATCCATTCTATTTAGACCCAATGCCTAACTTATACTTCACTCGTGACCCACAAGCATCAATAGGTCGAGGTATTACAGTGAATCGTATGTTTTGGAGAGCTAGACGTAGAGAATCAATCTTCATTTCATACATTTTAAAACACCATCCTCGATTCAAAGATGCGGATGTTCCGGTATGGTTAGACCGTGATTGTCCTTTCAACATTGAAGGTGGGGACGAACTTGTACTTTCTAAAGAAGTACTAGCAATTGGAATATCAGAACGTACGTCAGCTCAAGCTATCGAACGCTTAGCACGACGTATATTTAAAGATCCGTTATCCACTTTTAAAAAGGTAGTAGCAATTGAGATTCCAACTAGCCGTACATTTATGCACTTAGATACAGTTTGTACAATGATTGATTATGATAAGTTCACAACGCACTCTGCAATCCTTAAAGCTGAAGGTAATATGAACATTTTCATTATTGAAAATGATGAAGCTAGTGATGACATTAAAATCACTCATTCAAGTCACCTTAAACGAACATTGGAGGAAGTACTTGGTGTTGATAATATCGAGTTAATCCCAACTGGTAATGGTGATGTGATTGATGGTGCACGTGAACAATGGAATGATGGTTCAAACACATTATGTATCCGTCCAGGTGTAGTAGTCACATATGATCGTAACTATGTATCAAATGATTTGTTAAGAAAACGCGGTATTAAAGTAATTGAAATTCCTGGAAGCGAACTAGTTCGCGGACGTGGTGGCCCAAGATGTATGAGTCAACCATTATTCAGAGAAGATTTATAGAATAGTATTCAAACACCTGTTATAGTGTAGTTGAAATCGCTTTCAATTTTAAGACTAATCATATTAAGTTTTGAAGGCGCTGATGATTTACACTGCGACTAATTAGATGAAAGGGGCGTATATTATGGAAAAAATCCGGAAACCATTTGACTTAAAAGGAAGATCACTACTTAAAGAATGTGATTTTACCAAAGAAGAATTTGAAGGTTTAATAGATTTTGCCATGACGTTAAAAACGTATAAACAACAAGGCACACCGCATCGTTATTTAGAAGGTAAAAACATTGCATTACTTTTTGAAAAAACGTCTACACGTACGCGTGCTGCATTCACAGTCGCATCTATTGATTTAGGTGCACATCCTGAATTTTTAGGAAAAAATGATATACAATTAGGAAAAAAAGAATCTGTTGAAGACACTGCGAAAGTATTAGGCAGAATGTTTGATGGTATAGAGTTTAGAGGTTTCTCACAAGAGAAAGTAGAACAACTTGCAGAATTCTCTGGTGTACCAGTTTGGAACGGATTAACAGATGATTGGCATCCAACACAAATGTTGGCAGACTTTATGACAGTAAAAGAAAACTTCGGACATCTTGAAGGCATTAATTTGACTTATGTCGGTGATGGACGTAATAACATGGCACATTCATTAATGGTAGCTGGTGCGATGCTTGGTGTAAATATTAGAATTTGTACACCACAAGCACTAAGTCCTAAAGATGCTTATGTAGAAATTGCTAGAGATTGTGGCTCTAAATATGGTGGTTCCGTGTTAGTCACTGATAAGATCGAAGAAGCAGTTAAAGATGCCGATGTTATTTATACAGATGTATGGGTATCTATGGGCGAAGAAAGTGAGTTTGAAGAACGCATTAATTTATTGAAGGACTATCAGGTCAATAAAGCGATGTTCGAATTAACTGGTAAAGACAGTACAATCTTCTTACATTGTTTACCAGCATTTCACGATACACAAACAGAATACGGTCAAGATATATATGATAAATATGGCCTCAGTGAAATGGAAGTTACTGATGAAATCTTTAGAAGTGAGCACTCTAAAGTATTTGATCAAGCCGAAAATCGCATGCACACAATTAAAGCTGTTATGGCTGCTACACTAGGCTAGATTAAATCTACACAACATCATGAGGAACTATAGACTTACAACATACAAAACAAATTGAGCCACTCCAAGTGTATGAAGTCAAATGAGTGATTGTGTTTATCATATTCGAGCAGTGATGAATCAAGATTAAACGTTCATCATCATTAAGTCGTTACGAATTGACCGTTATCAATCCGTCCGTAGTCACATGTTTACTAACCCGTTTAATGTAACGGTCGTAACTATCTTTCACACCTTTCCACAACACCCACTCTCGCATACTGACTTAATGACAGGATATGAATGAAAGAAAATACACTATTAGTTTCAGCACAATGATAACAATTAAAGGGAAAAGTAAGTCTATAGATTCCTACTTCTAAAGGAGAAATGAATATGAGCGAACAAGGAGAAAATAAGTTAAGTCGATCATCATTGATAGGTCTTGTAATAGGATCAATGATAGGTGGCGGTGCATTCAATCTCATGTCTGATATGGGAGGACAAGCTGGTGGTTTAGCCATTATTATAGGATGGGTTATCACAGCCATAGGCATGATTTCATTAGCATTCGTTTTCCAAAACCTTACAAATGAACGACCGGATCTTGATGGCGGTATATACAGTTATGCCCAAGCTGGTTTTGGCGATTTTATCGGCTTTGCAAGTGCATGGGGATATTGGTTCTCTGCATTTTTAGGGAACGTCGCGTACGCAACATTACTAATGTCTTCCGTCGGTAACTTTTTCCCAATTTTTAAAGGTGGTAACACATTCCCAAGTATACTCGTTGCTTCAATTTTATTATGGGGTGTTCACTTTTTAATACTTAAAGGGGTAGAAACTGCGGCGTTTATTAATAGTATTGTTACGGTTGCCAAGTTAATACCTATATTATTAGTCATTATATGCATGTTAGTTGCCTTTAATTTTGAAACTTTTAAAGAAGGATTCTTCGGAATGAATGCACATGGTGCACTACCATTTAACTTTGGAGACACAATGTCTCAAGTGAAAAGTACAATGCTCGTCACTGTATGGGTATTTATCGGTATAGAAGGTGCTGTCGTCTTTTCAAGTCGTGCCAAACGTAAGAAAGATGTAGGTACTGCAACAGTAATAGGATTAATTTCAGTGTTACTCATCTATTTCTTATTAACTGTATTAGCACAAGGTGTTATCATTCAAAACCATATCTCTCAATTAAACGCACCATCTATGGCACATGTCCTTGCTTACATCGTAGGTGATTGGGGTTCAACACTTGTAAACATCGGACTAATTATCTCAGTTTTAGGTGCATGGTTAGGTTGGACACTACTTGCCGGAGAGTTGCCTTTTATCGTTGCGAAAGATGGATTATTCCCGAAATGGTTTGCTAAGGAAAATGAAAACGGCGCACCAGTCAATGCATTATTAATCACTAACATATTAGTTCAAATTTTCTTGATTAGTATGTTGTTCACTGACAGCGCGTACCAATTTGCATTTTCATTAGCATCTAGTGCCATTTTATACCCATATATGTTCAGTGCCTTTTACCAAGTTAAGTACACTATTGAACATAAACAACACGCGACACCTAAACAATGGACAATAGGTATACTCGCCTCATTATACGCAGTATGGCTAGTCTATGCTGCAGGATTTGATTATTTATTATTAACAATGTTGCTTTACATTCCTGGTCTTATCGTTTATTCAATCGTTCAAAAAAATAACCAAACACGCTTAACACGCATTGACTATATCTTCTTCGCTATCATTATCATTCTATCTATTGTCGGACTTATACGACTATGTAGTGGCGCGATTAACGTGTTCTAGAAAAAGGAGCGAACTGTTATGGATAAAAAAATTGTCATCGCATTAGGTGGTAATGCGATTCAGACGTCTGAAGGTTCAGCAGAAGCACAACGACGGGCTATTCGCATGACCATGCAAACACTTAAACCACTATTTCAATCCGATAATGATATTGTCATTTCGCATGGTAATGGTCCTCAAATAGGTAATTTATTGATTCAACAATCTCAATCTGATAGTGAACAAACGCCCGCTATGCCACTTGATGTATGTGGGTCTATGACACAAGGTATGATAGGCTACTGGTTAGAAACAGAAATTAACCGTGTACTATCTGAGATTGGCAGTGACAGAGCTGTCGGTACTATTATTACTCGTGTAGAAGTCGATAAAGATGATCCGAGATTTGATCGACCAACTAAACCGATTGGTCCATTTTATACTGAAGAAGAGATGCAAGAATTGAAAGAAGCGCAACCTGAGGCTATCTATAAAGCAGACTCAGCTGGTCGTGGTTATAGAAAGGTTGTCGCATCACCTTTACCAATTTCAATACTTGAACATAAATTGATAAGTACACTTGTTGAACAAAAAAATATCATCATTGCATGTGGTGGTGGCGGTGTACCTGTTATTAAGAAAGATAATACTTATGAAGGTGTTGACGCCGTCATTGATAAAGACTTCGCTAGCGAGAAGTTAGCTGCCTTAATTGATGCGGATACGCTAATGATTTTAACCAATGTAGAGCACGTGTATATTAATTTTAAAGAACCTAATGAAGAAAAGTTAACAGATATTGATGTTGAAACTTTGAAACGTTACGCGAAAGAGGGTAAATTCGCTGAAGGATCAATGCTACCTAAGATAGAAGCGGCGATTGATTTCGTTGAAAGTGGGGAGCATAAAGAAGCGATCATCACTAATTTGGAAAATGCTTATCAAGCGTTCGACAAGCAAGCAGGTACACATATTCATAAATAATGAATGATTATGCTATTGGAGATTTAAGAACGATGGCCCCCTAATCAAAAAATATAACATCTTTGAAGCGGTTCTTCTTTGACACTTACCCCGTTAACAACTTGTAAAAGATGTTTGGTTGTTCCTCTATCCAATAGCTTAGGTAGTAAGGAGTTTATGTTATGGCTGGAAATCAAATGTTTTGTAGAGAAAATGAACTTGATGAAAGTTTTAAACAATTAGCGTCATATATTCATATACCTGTAGGTGTCTTACTTCCATTTAAAAGCCAATGCTTTGTGAGACATTATAGTAAGGGTCAGGTAATTTACTTTTCGTCAGATGAAACGACGCATATCTATTTATTAATAGAAGGGAATATAATGAGAGAAAACTTTAATCTTAATGGTGATGTGTATCGTTATTTAAATAGAGAAAAAGTGTTATTTCCCTTAAACAATTTATTTCAAGATAAGGCGCCAAATGAAATGTGCACCGCATTGACGAATTGCGAAGTGATTGGCATACCTAAAGATTTAATTGAATATCTTTGTAAAAATCATGAGGATATCTTTGTAAGGTTATTTGAATTATTGAGTGCAACACAATGCCAACACATTGAATATAATATGGCGTTAACCAGCAAGCTTGCGAAAGAACGCGTAACAAAGATATTACGCTATCTTTGCCAAACAGTTGGTTATGATAATGATGAATTTTATGAAATTAAGCAATTCATGACGATACAACTGTTGAGCGATATGGCCGGTATATCTAGAGAAACCACAGGTCATATCATTAATGAACTTCGAGAGGATAAAGTTCTATTCAAAAGTAATAAAAACTGGTTAATCAGCAAAGATTTATAATGACACTTAAAAAATTTAATATTTCATAATTACTTTAGAGCGTTAGTTAAATGATATTCATATGAATTATTTAACTAACGCTTTTTGTTTTCTTAAAAAATTTACTAATATAAAAATAATACGTTGAAACGCTAAATATTCTGAAATAAAATTGAAATTCAAAAAATAACACCAAAAACAAATTTCATATATTTTGTGAATTATTAATAACATTTTAATTAACTCTTTTATATAAAAAGAAATTGTAGTATTATATTCTGTGTGATTATATAAATCACAAAATTTTTTTAGGGAGAGAAGTAATTTGAGAAAAAGAATGGATTTCGTGCCTAACAGGCACAATAAGTATGCCATTAGAAGATTTACAGTAGGAACGGCATCAATATTAGTTGGTGCAACATTAATATTCGGAGTGAATCATGAAGCTAAAGCGGCTGAGACTTCAACTGAATTAACTCAGGCACAAGTGGATGAAGATTGTTCGGGTATTACTGATCAAGGCCAGCAAGAAGAAATGTTAACAGAAACTCAAAACACACAAAACGACTATAACGAGCAACAACCAACTCAGCAAATAGACAACGATTGTATTATTGATGAAGTTCCTATGAACGAAGTTGAATATAGTGATGATGCATCATCCAAAGCCCAAGAAGAAGATGCTACATCATTAGAAAATGTTTCAACAGATATTAACACACGTAATACGGAGAATGAATCAGTTGACGCCCAATCAACTGATAACTGCATTGCAAATGAACAAACTTTTGACAACGAATCAGTGCAAGAACAAACAGATAACCAAGTGAACAACGACAATAATATAGATGAATTACAAAAAGCCCAAGAATATGAAACTCAAGAAGAAAATAATGATGCTAATCAATCATTGTCAGAATCAGCAGACTGTGAAAATGGTATTCAAGCAGGTTCTAACAATTACGATATAGAAGCAATAAGTGGTGTTTCCGAAAATAATAATGATGATTTAGATAATTCATCTGATGTCTCAGCTAATGGAGACGTTGCTGAAAATGTTTCAGCTTTAGATAGCAACTCAGATTGCGATTTATACGCGGATCGTAGCTTAGACTATGACACTGACTCAACAAGCAATGATTACAACACAGATAGTGATTACAATACAGATTGTGACTACGGCTCGGATCGTAGCTTAGACTATGATACTGATTCAACAAGTTATGATTACAACACAGATAGTGGTTACGACACAAACAGTGAATATAATACTGATTGTGATTACAACACAGATAGTGATTACAACTCAGACTGTGATTATAGCTCAGATAGTGATTCAGGCTTAGATTATGATTCAGATTCAAGCTATGATTCAGACGCAAGCTATGATTCAGACACAGACTGTGATTACAACTCAGACT
>NZ_KV793045.1:0-165243 GCF_001808345.1 Staphylococcus sp. HMSC06C11 | reverse complement strand
AAGAACTACTAACCTTCACTTTGTGAAGGAAGTAGTTCTATGTAATATCTAACATGGCGTTTGAGGGGATGGTATTTGCTTAGGTTTGGAAATTCGAAGTTATCTAAGAAGGTCATTCCTATTTTCTCCATTACCTTTCTTGAAGGTAGATTTGTTTCAGATGTAAAACTATATAATTCAGTAATGCCTTTTTCTTTTGCGTATGACAATACAGCCTGTGCACCTTCAGTAGCTAATCCGTTACCCCAAACTTCAGGAATTAATCGCCAACCAATTTCATAAAAAGGTAGTTCTTTAAAAGGATATTTGCTGTCTTCGGGGATGTAGTTTACTCCTATAAACCCTAACCATTCACCTGTTTCCTTTAATTCAACCGCAAAAAGGCCGATTCCATTATCTTTGATAATTTCATCCATTTTTTTCATATCAAGTTCTGAACGACGGTAACTTAATAAACTTGGAAAATACCTACGGACTTGCTGATTTGCATTCATTTTCTGAAATGGTAATAAATCCTTTTCTTCCCAATCACGCAACTTCAAACGTTCAGTTTCAATGTAAGTTCCCATGTTAAACACTCCATTTTACCCATAAAGCTTAATTCAATATTATTCTAATACAAAATTAACGCGTTATGAAGTTGTCCCCACATTCATATCGCGCTAATCATTTCTGTCATTATGTTTAATTTTTATGCTTTAGAAATATAACTAATTAATTTTACGTGAACAGGAATTTCTTTTAAACGATCACGTTGTTCTTTAGGTGCAGTAAATGTTGCATCAATAAAATCATTTTGATGGTTTAAACGATATGTTGCAACGAATGTGTCTGTATCAGATTCAAAGTTTGGTAAATGTGCAATCACACGTTTAATTTCACTAGTTGAATCAATAATAGTACGTCCAGTAATATTTTCTAATTCTCTGCCCAATTCAGGTAACGTAATATTTTGTTCTTCTAAAATATTAAAATCTTGTTCGTGCATCGTTAATCTCTCCTCTTATAGATGTGTAGTATCAATCATCTTTCATAAATTTAATTCAAAATAGTATTAAATACTCACTTTGTAAATTGATTTTGTGTAATTTATCAATTATATTACCCTATTCAAAACTGCATCAAACATTTATTGATCTGAGTTTTGTGTATTGGAAGTAGTTTTAGAATCGTTATTCTTACTTGTAGAGTCACTTTTTTGTGTCTCTTTGTTAGGCGTTTGTCCTTGGTTAGATTGCTTCGATTTTGTAGAATTTGTTGATTGTTCTGAATTAGTCGTTGAAGAATCTTCTGAATTTTTATCTTCACTTGAATTAGATGAATCTTTTTCAGATGAGTTACTAGACGAATCTTCAGCCGGCAATTCGTTGATATCTTTTTGAAGATTATCTTGCTGATCTTTAAGTTTGTTTTTTTGGTTTTCTAAATCTTTTTTCTGTTTCTTTAAATCTTTATTTTCTTTCTCTAATTGGTCAATGCTTTTTTCTAAAGAAGCTTTCTCGTTACTTTTACCACATGCTGTTAACATTAAAGTTGATGCTAAGAGTAAAGTGAACCATTTTTTCATGATAGACTCCTTTGTTTAAACTTATAAATACAATTTATTTTAACATGCTTTTTTAATTTATTCATTTTTTCCCTTTAATTTTTTAGACATTTTTAGATGCGACGTTTGATAGCCTAAATTTTCATTTAATTTTACCATGTCGTTGTTTTCTTTATTAACTGTACTTTCAATACTTATAGCATCCATTGAATTCGCCCACTGCTCAATATCTCGTTTTAACTTTGAAGCAATTCCTTGTCTTCTAAAGTCTGGTTTTACATATAGTACTTCAATTTGTACTATTTTGAGCTGCGGTTCATAATGCGCCCAAATAAATCCTTTAAGACTACCCGCATGTTCATTTATTAAAATAATATCATTCGCATATTTTAGTCTTGAAATAATCATTTCATATCTTAATGCCATTGATGTTGAAGTCACTTGATAATTAAATTCATTTTCTGAGATTAAATGTTCATGTATTCTAGCTATTTCGTTAATCCAACTCTCATCTTCCAATGTCATTTTCTTCATATAAAGAACTCCTCAATTGTTAATGATATTAATAACACTTATATGATATTATTAGTCATAATAACACGTCATATATTTTATTTATAAATAAGAATTGTCTATGAGGTTTTACTTTTAGAAAATGAAGGAGCACTTAAATTATCATGAAATCTACAGCACAATTAACTAAGGAGAATAATGTTAAATCTTTACGACTTAACAACACCGATCGTGAAATATTTGAGAATTACATGACGTATATTCGCGCTGACTTAAGCGTGAATCCTCATGATTCAGAACTTATGTTAAATCGCATTTTGAAACATTTGATTCGTGCTGAAGATAAAGGCATGCTAGCGATGGAGTTCTTTGATCATGATCCTAAAGCACATGCTAAAAAAGAAATTAAAGCGCTACCCAATGAAACCATTAAGAACATTTTTAAGTATATATATCATAATTTTATATTTTTAATAGGCATGTTTTGCTTCTTAAAGGGATTTATTGGCTTTTTTATTGGAGGAGATAGTAACTACTTGTATCTATATACTTTCCCAATAACTGTAATCGTAGGTCTCTTTATAATATTCTTATTTATATGGATGAGTTTTAGGACAATTCAATTACAATGCTTTAATAATTCACATTGGGTTTGGTGGTTAACATATGGCGTTATAGCTTTGCTATTAATTACCCTGTTTTATGTATTTTTTATTCCTCAGTCATTTTTAGCATTTGGGCCTTATATTAATGTAAGTAATTGGACGTTTATTATTATTGCAATTTTAATTACGCCTATTGCGTTTTATGTTGACCATCATTTTTATAATAGAGACGCTAACACACGCATGTAAAAAGACTTAGTTTCAGTCTTCCCACGGGAGAATTTTACTGAAAGTAAGTCTTTTATTTTCAACAAAGCATTAATTAATTAAGAACACATCTACAAAGAACCAGATTACCATAATGACCATAATGATTGCTTGAGCTACTGTACTAGCTAGAAAAGCTACAACAGAGCCTAAACTCACCTTTAAAGCTTTCTTAAAATCAAAACCATTTAATAATTCCACAACAAATACTGCAATTAACGGAACTAATATTATGCCAAATGGTGGAAATACGAAACACCCAACGATAACACCTACAAGCGCAGTATACTCGCCCACTTTACTTCCACCAAATCGATTAACAAAGTATTTATTCATCATGAAATCAGCCACGAGAATAAATAAAGTAAATAAAATCATAGCTACGTAAAATATCCATGATAAACGGCCATCGTTAAAACCTATTTGATAAATTAAAAAACCTATCCACATGACTAGCATTGATGGAATAATCGGCTTAATTAAGCCTACAAATGCTAAGACAAACATGAGGATAATAATTATCCATAAAACTGCTGTCATCTAAATCTACTCCATATCTTCTTCAGTTATTTTTTGATCTTTTGTAAAGAAAATAAGTATCATACCAATTAGAATTGACGTCGCTGATACAAAAAAGACATTTTCCAAACCAACCCAATGGCTCATAACGCCACCTAATAAATTTCCACATAATTGACCTATAACCATTGCATTCGCAAATAACGTAGAGGCATAACCCGGGAAATCAGGTAAAATATCTTGAAAGTAACTAATTCCTAATCCTAATAGTATAGCTAAGAAAATTGCTAAGAAAACTTGACCAGCTAACATCATGTAAAAGTTTTTAAATACACCAATGCTAAAATAAAATGCGCCACCAAAGAGCGAACCAAAAAGTAGTAAAGTTCGTGTTGGAAATTTGGCTGATATAATACCTAATATAACCATGAAAGGCACTTCAAGACCAGCACATAAACTCGCTAAATATCCTACATAACTATCACGTTCTCTTAGATAATTTGTGACGAATAATGGCATATTCATCGTGTACATCCATTGTCCAATATGTAAAAGAATAAACGCGATAAACGGAATAAATAATGCTTTATCTTTAAACATATTTGGAGCGGATTTCTCAACATGATGTTGCGATGAGACTTGGTATTCAACTGGTAAATTCTGATAGAAAAAGACTTGTAGAATTAAGGTGAACAATAGAATAGCTACCGTTCCACCAAATAACCCAGAATATCCATTTAATTCGATTAATTGTGACCCTATAAAAGGACCAAATAAAAATCCTAATGAAAACATGGAACGTAACACGGTATTTGCAAACTTCGCACGATCTCGCGAACTTGAGATATTAATTGACTCTCTTGCAGAAGCATATAATTGCGGCATTGCTGGAGCAAATAAACCTTGGAAAATTGCATATAGAACTATAAATAACCAGATTTGATGAACATAAAAATAAATAGAAAAGCTTACGGCACCCATGAATAGTGCACTAATAATAAGGACTTTCCTATTAACATTATGTGTATCAGAAAACCTAGCAATAATTGAATTCACTACGAATTGACTAACTGCAGCTAATGCTAATAATAAACCATATTGAGTTGTTGTCATTCCTAAATCTTTTGTAGCGAATAAGACGAGGTATGGTACAGTCACTGCTATACCCATGCCGAGTAGCATCATATTCACAACAAACAGTTTATAGTTTTTAATATGAAACAGTGCTGTAAACAATTTTCAAACCTCTATTCTTTTATTAAATTGTACTTTTTTTAAAATAGACTAAATGGCAATACCTTTTAAAAATTTATCGAATAAAATTCAACATTAGATTTACAAATGAATCTACTTGAGGCAGTTGCAACATACTTCCATCATAACTCATATAAGTTGAGCGTATGAGAGGTTCTTCATCAATACTAACCTTCTCAAATTCAAACATATTTTTATCGATATGCTTCATCATAATTTCAGGTAAAATCGTTACCCCCACACCACTTAAAAGCATTTCCTTACAAGTTGCAACTTGGTCCACCGTTATCGTTGCATGATAATCTTGACCTAAATTATCATTGTACCATTGCTTAATTTGATTAATATAAATAGGATCTGCTTGAAATTCAATAAATGGTAACTTTGTAACATTCTCACGTCGATCTTTGGGATAAATAAAGTAGTGGTCATCATTAAATAGGTGTGTATTAGATAGATTCATGACTTTATTCCCTCTGGTAATCATGACGTGATAATCTCGATGATTTGCTTTAATCTGTTCAGTAGATCCTACTTGAACTTGGATTTCTACGTTAGGAAACTGTGTATTGTATAAACTCAATACTTCGGGTAATAACGTTTGGCCGATTAAAGACGAACATCCTATTGAAATCGTACCATTCACCTCTCCGATATGTGCCTGCATTTTATCGAAGAATAAACGTTCACGTTTCAACATATCACGCGCATGGTCAATAATCATAGCGCCTTCAGTTGTAGTGATCAATTGTTTTTTTGTACGAATAAATATTTCTACTCCAAACGAACCCTCAATCGCTTTTAAACGTTGAGTTACAGCTGGTTGTGAAATATATAATATCTCTGCCGCTTTACGTAACGTTTTTGTTTCATCTAGAGTGATGAGTAAACGATAATCATCAATTTTCATAGCGTCCCCCTAAATATTTCTATCCTTAAATCTTTGCTATGATGATTTAGCTTTAGTTGATTAACCTTCAACCACATATCCTTTTAATGTCATTACTTTGCTTTACGTCGGTGATGTTTATGCTTATTTTTGGGTTTAAAAGGACGTTTATGCTTATTTCTTAGAGATTTATGATAAATTTTATTGTAACAATGCATGACCTTGTCTTGAACCTCTGAAAAGTTCTCTTCTATTTCAATCATTAATTGATGAGCAATAATATAAGCCTCATGATATTGTTTCTTAGAAATTTGCTTATTTTGCAAGGCATACATCAAATCATCTTCGTCTACAAGTTCATATTCCCCAGTAGGTAACACCAGCACATCTAAACATAAATCTAACGTACGTGCATTTCCCTTTTGAGTGATATTTTTAATATTAATATCAAAATAATATTCTAGCGGATTACCTTTATCATCAAACATGACTGTAATACTATATCGCTTTTTTTCTGGTAGTATTTGCAACCATCTATAATTGTCATCTGCAACTATTATGTTTTGTCCAACTACCGTCACCTCTAAAGGCTCACGAACCTTTTTCATCGTGACCAAGCCGATAATACCTTTAAATCTATTATTATTAACTTTAACCTCTGTATACTCTCTCTCTACCAGGCGACGCCAGTGACGTTTGTCTATATATTTTACTTTCACAGTCACCAACTCCTTATTTTTATTATATAAAACTGGTTAGTTAATGTCATCTTAATGTTTTTAGATTAATGACTTTTACACTGTTATTTTCAAAATTATATTAAAACTATTTTACTATAAATTGATGTAATTTACTTAAAATTGATAATGTTACTATGTTTTAATATTAACTCTAGATATTTCCAGAATTTTCTAATTAATGAGTGGTAAGTCTTAAATGTTATTTTGCCTCAACAAAAGAAAGAAATAAATTAATTGAAGAAAAGTAATGAAAGAACTTGAATATATTGTAGATGTTGCGAAAAAACTCTTTGACTCAGCCAATTAACAAACTTATTTTGACACTAAAAGTTTAATTTATATTAAAAAAACCTTTAAACGGACTAAGTTTAAATCCATTTAAAGGCTTCATTTATTACAATACAGCGTATTTTCTTATAATATTTTCTAAGTCGGGATAATGCTTTAACAATTGGTCTTGTTTCAACAATTCGAAATGTTCAAATTCGAAGGCAGGTTGACACATGCATCCGACAAGGCTATAACCCTCATTATCATCTATAGAAGATGCAAATATTGTACCTTTAGGAACACAATATTGTAATACATCTCCAGCGGATATATTTTGACCTAATTTCACACTACGATACTTACCTTGTGGTGTAATCATGTGAATAGTTAATGTTTCTCCGGCATGATGATACCATACTTCATCTGCGTCAATTCGGTGAAAATGAGAAATATTGTCATGTGTTAAGAGGAAATATATACTACTATAAGGTGCTCTATTAAGCGTATCTTCACGTAGTGTTTCTCTATAATAACCGCCTTCAGGATGAGCTATTAATTTAAGTTCTTGAATCCACTCTTTTGAAGTTTTCATTATTTTAAATCTACATTGTGGAATACGTTTTGAACATCTTCTAAATCTTCAAGTGCGTCCACTAACTTCTCAAATGTGGCTTGATCTTCTTCAGATAACTCAATATCTGTTTGAGGCAACATTTCAAATTCTGCTACTTTAAAATCCTCAACCCCAGATTCACGTAAAGCATCTTGAACTTGAGCAAATTGATCAGGTTCTGCATAAACAATTGTTAATCCATCTTCATCAATGACATCTCTCACATCAACATCTTGTTCCATTAATGTTTCTAAGATTTCATCTGCAGATTTACCTTCTACACCGAAAGTCGCTGTATGATCAAACATGTAAGCTACTGAACCAGAAACACCCATATTTCCGCCATTTTTACCGAAGGCTGCACGCACATCTGAAGCTGTACGATTCACATTATTTGTTAAGGCATCAACAATTAACATTGAACCACTTGGTCCAAAGCCTTCATATCTTAAATGATCGTAATTTTCCTCACCAGCACCTTTAGCTTTATCAATAGCTCTATCAATAATGTGATTAGGTACTGAATATGTTTTAGCACGTTCCAATACTAATCTTAGTGCTTGGTTAGATTCTGGATTAGGTTCTCCAGATTTTGCTGCTACATATATTTCTTTGCCGAATTTGGCATAAATTCTACTCGTATTTTTATCTTTTTGGGCCTTTTTCTCTTTAATGTTGTTCCATTTACGTCCCATAATGTCATCTCACTTTCGTACTCTATGTTCTTCATTATATATTTAGCAGTAATTTTTGTAAAATCTCTTAAACAGATGTAAACTACTGCTATATCAATATTTTTAAAGTGATATTTAACTGAATTTATTCTGTTTTCTACAATTATTATTAAAAAACAAAGATGCTTTTTTAGTTCCTCTCATCTTTGTGCTAAAAATTTTGTGATTTATATCAGTCTCTATCTAGCATAATACTTATGTATGTATACATGGAATAAACATAAAAAGTGTCGATTTATAATATTTATAAATCGACACCCTCAATTAGATATTTAAAAAGTTTTCAACGTCATCAAATAAAGCATTAAATATTTCCAAGTTTTCTTCACTCATATATAGAAAAATTTTTCTTTCATCTCTAGTTGATCTTACTTTGCTTAATTTCTCTTTATCTATTAATCTTCGAATTGATACTAGTAACTTTGTTCTACTTAATTCTAATTCACTTATAGCTATTTTTAAAAATGATTGCATAAGTATTTGTTCATCCGAACAATACTTTCTAGCTAAGTCTAGTACAGCAAGATCATTTAATGTCAACTTATATTCTTTATCTATATATTCAGATAATGCTTTATATTGTTTGTAAAATCCTAGTAGTTTTTCTAGCTTCTGTTCATTCAAGACGCGCACCTCCAAATATATCTAGACAATGTATAGTAACATTATCCTAAATATCTGGATAATTGTCTTTGGCATTTGTTTTTAATCATATGTCAAAATTACCAATAAATTTAAATTGAATTGTGTTACGCCTTTTTTATTTTGTTATTTTTTTTATAGATTTTTACAAGATAAGCCGAATTGTACTTCAAGCTTAGCTTTAATGACGATTCTGTAAAATCATGCTCAAAAATTTCAATATTAGGTCTAAAATTATCTTCTACTTTGATTAAAAATTTAGTAGACCATTGATATTTATTCCGTAAATTAGGTGGAATAATATGATTAATGTTCCCACTCTCATTATCAACTTTTACAATCATACATATATATTCATCTTTAAGTTCTTCTTCACAAAAATTAATGTAAATATCAATATTATTAAAGTTGTCTATGCTTGATTCGCTTTCAACTACTCGCCAATCATATAAATAAAGGAGATATCTATCGCTACTATCAATAATGTTATAGAACCCATTTTTAACTTTGTTTTGATTAATCATCCAACTTAAATCATTAAATATTAACCCATATGTTGTTTTAAAACCATTTTCATCAAATAAATGAACAGAATTAAATAAATCTGGATGAGAAAATAAATTTAAGCCGTACCCTGAAAAATGCTCTTTTAATTTAATAACAGACAGATATAAGAGTGGTGCACTATGACTTAAATCAATCTCTTCATTATTTAACAGTTGGTGATTAACTAAGTTTAAAAAGATGAGGTTTTCTTTACTAAAATCAAATTGATTTAAATTTACACTTAAGTGTTTCAACTGTAGAACATTTTTCAATAGAAGACCTTCATTGCTATCCATTAAATAAGGAGATGTCAATTGTGCATTGTCTATATAGAGATAATCAAATTTTAGTCTTTTAATTTGCGCTTCTAAAGATTTAAATTGAGCTGGATCGTCGACCATACAACTAATATCTAAACCGATAGTATAATTTATGTGTGTATTCTGCATTTTTAAAATATCTCTATATACACTACGTATATCTTTATCATTTAAATTGAAAATAAATTGAATCTCATAATTAGAATTGTGATTTTTCTTGTCCAATTGCTTAAGACTTGTTTTAAAACTCTCTATTAAGTCATTTATATGTTCAATTTCATTAACATTGAAAGCTATATGTAAATCATTTTCAATAATAGTTTGGCTAATATAATTTTTTTCATTTTGTGTTAATAATTTGCCATACTCATATAAATAAGGCATAAAGTAGAAGATAATATTAGACCCTTCATAACCCATTTTCTGATAAAGTCCTTCTAAAAATAGCAACTTCATTTCTTCAATAGTATGAATTTGGATGACTGAATAAAAAGGAGAAGCATTTACAATTTGTGAATTATCAATTCTAATTTCATCATATATATCTGAAACATCGTTAGGTATAACTGAACGGATGAGTTTTTTTAATGGCCTTTTTTGTTTTCTGGCACCGTTTCATCTGTACAACCATTATATTTATCATATTTTTTCATAGTCCGATATTCATTAGGTGTCACACTTAGATAATTCTTGAATAATTTAGAATAAGTCGAGGCGTTACTAAATCCTAGTGCATCACTAATTTGACTAATCGTTTTATTCGTGGTTAATAACATTTCTATAGATTTACTAATTTTCAATGTATCAACGTATTTTTTAAACCCCATTCCCATTAGAGTGTGAAATTGAGAAGACAGATTAGATTTTGATATGTAGAGTTGGTTCGAGATATCTCTTAAAGTTAACCTTTCACTCATATGATTGTATATGTAATCTAATTCATCTTTTAAGTCACCATAAAAGGCATAAATGTATTGATCTTCGGCTATTTTTTTATCTATACTCGCTTCCTGAGCAAGCATTTCAACAATTTTATTAATAAGTTCATATTCTTTTTCAGTGTTCCCATCAATATAATTTAATGCAAGTTGAGCCATCAAATATTTAATTTCATTTGTAGATTTAATCAACTCAGCAGTGTAGTGGTAATCAAAAAATGCATATCCTAATTCTGCAAACCAATCACTAGAAATGTACATTTCTAATGTAGTTCCATTGTCATTGATTCCAAAAACATCCATATTATTAACAATATATAATTCATTATTAATCGTTCTTTGCTTTCTGAATTGTTGAAGATGCATACTTCCCTCAATTGGCCAAAATAAGAGTATCCCATCTTGGCATCTTGTTGTTGAATACTCGTTCTTAGAAAGTATATGCAAACAGGAATGTGACATTACTTTACCTCTTTTCCTATTTTAAATAGCCTACTATAAATAATACTTAACCATTGTTCACATTCGATAAACGCCAATTTAACACAATATGAAAATTATATCAAAAGCGAAATTATATATATAATCAATTATTTTTTATGTATCTGTTCTATCTAATTATACATTAAAAAAAGATGTGGCGTTAAAATTCCATAACTCAAACAATTATCAAGCCATTTAATAACTCAAATGCTCTCATTAGGAAGAAATACGCCCACATCTTGAATATTAAACATTATAGATTTAATTTTTGAAACGATTAGCTAATCTTAGTATATCTTCTATTATATTTAATAAATTGATAAATAGGTTAAAGCCCATTTCTCGTGGTGAAAACTGACCTCTTTTCATCCTATTGAAATCATAAAGTGTATATAATAGGAACAATAACAAGCTAATAACTGTGATTACAGTATGGAATATAGGGTTATGAATAAATAATCCTATTAAACTAGCAATAATTAATGCTATTAAAGTAACAAATAAATATTTTCCCATACTTGATGCGTCATTAATTAAGAAATACCCTACAATACCAAACGCTATAAATGCACCTATTGCAAGTAAAATATTTTTATAAAATACTTCTGCACCTAAATTTTGTAGATATGCAGTAAACATCGCATATGAAAGTAGTCCGACAATAATAGCGTATATATGCGAGATGATGAGACCATATTTACGCGCCCGTTTTATAAATAATGTAGCCAGTAAAATAACAAATAACGCTATAGATAGAGGTTTTCTCCAAGACATAGGTAAGTATTGACCGAAGTAACAACCTATTCCAAAAATAATCCAATAGTACATAAAGAACAGCCATACCTTACCGTAAGCATGGGATTGGTGCTTATCTTTAGAGTGATTTTGTGATTTGTTTGCACTTTGAGTCGATTGGGACATTTTTTAATCTCCTTTTATACTAAAAAATTCTCAATTACTAAAAGTTTACAATAACCAATAAAAATTCTAAAGTGTTTAACTTAGTATTATCTAAATATAAAGAAGTTTCCGAAAACTTATCTATAATTAATATTACTTTATTACAATTTATAAAACTTTCATGAATTAATTTTAATCAAAAAAGTCTATAAATCCTTTAAAATCAACTAATACAGGTTATATGTACTTTTCGTAAAAATTGTTAACAATATTACAAGGTAATAACAAAGCCCACAGAGGCTATTATTTTTGTTAGTATTGGGTACGTAATAAGAAAGTATAGTCAAAAGTAATTAAAGAGTTAGGTTCATGTTTTAAGACTTGTGGGGACAAATGTCTACATAATAAACACAATCAATTTAATTTAATTACATTTAAGGAGGAGTCACTTTGAAAAAGTTAGCCTTTGCAGTAACAGCCGCTTCAGGTGCAGCCGCAGTACTTTCACATCATGATGCTGAAGCTTCAACCCAGCATAAAGTTAAATCAGGAGAATCTTTATGGAGTATTGCTCAAAAATATAATACTTCAGTAGAAAACATTAAACAAAATAATAATTTAAATAATAACATGGTGTTCCCTGGACAAGTTATTAATGTAGGTGGAAGTGCTTCACAAAGCTCTAATTCAAACGCTTCTTCTAACACAAGTTCAGCTTCTACACACACTGTAAAAGCTGGAGAATCATTAAACATTATCGCCAATAAATATGGTGTTTCAGTTAACGCTTTAATGAAAGCAAACAATTTAAATGGTTATTTAATTACACCTGGCCAAACATTAAAAGTACCTAATGGTGGATCAGGCGCTGGTGCAGCTGGTACAGCTACTCCATCTACAGGAAATGATTACAACTCACCTTCATTTAACCACCAAAACTTATATACTGAAGGTCAATGTACTTGGTACGTGTTCGATAAACGTGCACAAGCTGGTAAACCAATTAGCACATATTGGTCAGATGCTAAATATTGGGCAGCAAACGCAGCAAATGATGGTTATCAAGTAGATAATAACCCAACTGTAGGTGCTATTATGCAAAGCACTCCAGGACCATACGGTCATGTTGCTTATGTTGAACGAGTTAATGGAGACGGAAGTATTCTAATCTCAGAAATGAACTATACTAATGGACCATACAACTCTGATTATCGTACAATTCCAGCTTCAGAAGTATCACTTTACGCTTATATTCATTAATTCAATAGATTTATTGATTACCACTTAAGGCATCTACCCGTCTTAAGTGGTTTTTTTATGCCAAATTCTCTTCTATTATATATGTCGTAGTTATTTATACTCCGCCATTACTAATAATAATGAAAAATTTAACCATTCAGTTAAATATTTCCTGGGTATAAACATTAATCCCCCTCACAAATTTATTATTCAAAACACAAAAATACCAACAAAACCTTTGATTTTGTTGGTATTTTGCTACTTATAAGCTTATTAAAGTTACAAGTCTTTATATCTAATATTGCTATGTTATATCTTATTTTAAAAATAGATGCATGATAAAGTACACAATGCCAGCCAATAATGCTGAAATTGGTAACGTAATTACCCAAGTAATAACCATTCGTTGAGCTGTACTCCATTTTACACCTTTAGCGCGGTTAGAAGCGCCTACACCAAGGATTGATGAAGAGACAACGTGAGTTGTTGATAACGGGAAGTGTAGTGATGACGCTACGAAAATTGTTAATGCAGAAGAAAGATCTGCTGCTGCTCCGTTAGCCGGACGAATTTTCATAATGTTACCACCAACAGTTTTGATGATTTTCCAACCACCTACTGCTGTACCCAGACCCATTGCAGTGGCACAAGCAATTTTAACCCATAACTGAGGTTCTACACTTGAACCAGTCTGAAGATTCGCAACGATTAATGCTAAAGTGATAATCCCCATTGATTTCTGAGCATCGTTCGTACCATGTGAGAATGATTGTAATGCTGCAGTAAAGATTTGGAAAAATCTAAAGTTACGATTTGCACGTGTTAAATTTGCGTTTTTAAATACGACTTTCACGATAGAATACATAATAAAACCAACACAAAATGCAATGATTGGTGAAATAATTAATACAATAATTATCTTCGTGAATCCTTGATAATGTAGTACTGCAAATGAACCTTGAGAAGCTATAGCCGCACCAGCAATTGACCCAATTAATGCATGTGATGAAGAACTTGGAATACCATATAACCAAGTTACTAAGTTCCAAATAATTGCTGCAATAATTGCTGCTAAAACAACAACTAGACCATGTTGTAATTTAAATGGATCAACAATATCCTTTGTAATTGTTCCGGCTACCCCAGTAAATGTTAAGGCACCAATAAAGTTCATTACTGCTGCTAATAAAATAGCAGATCTAGGAGTTAAAGCTCTTGTAGAAACAGCAGTTGCTACAGCGTTGGCAGTATCATGGAAACCATTGATAAAGTCAAATACTAATGAAAATATAACTATAGCTATCGTGACGATTAAAATATATGACATAAATGAGGACTCCCTTAGCTATTTTTCATAATTATAGTTTCAAAGTTATTAGCAACTGTTTGGCATTTATCAGCAATTTCTTCCATACTTTGATAAATATCTTTTATTTTAATTAATGTGATTGGATCTGTTTCACTGTTAAAGATGTGTTTCATTGACTGTCTTAAGATTCCGTCACAATTTGTTTCAAATTCTTTAATATTAATAGAATGAATACGCATGTGAGATAATTTTTTGTCTACTAATAATCCTACTGCTAACTTCATTTCAGCAACTGCTTTTTGAATATTTTCAACAAATTCAGCCATGTATTCATCTGTATATTCAATTGAATACATTTCAAACATAGCAGATGTCTCTTCCATCGCATCTAAAACATCGTCGATTGCATTACATAAAGATAGGATATCTTCACGTTCGATTGGTGTAATAAACGTTTGATTCAAGTCAGTAATAACTTGGTGCATCAACTCGTCACCATGTGACTCATACGTTTTAATATTATCAGAATAAGCTTTCAAATCTAAATGTGTGTTGAAATCCATTTTTCCGAATTCAATTGCTGCACGATCTAGGTTGAATACCATTTCTTCTAATTGAACCATGAACTTATCCTTTTTCTTACTAAACATTCAAAATCCTCCATTTTGAGCGATTGTCACCAATCACATTCATAAATTTTTAATCCGTAAGACAAGTGGTTTAGGAACATATTTACAATTTTCAGAAAAAAGTAGTAAGCAATACTCTTATTGTAAAAAATATGTAAATTAATTATAAAGTTAAAACAAGCTGATGTTCTTAAATATCCCGTTTTGTCCCTACTTGAAAATAGCACAAAATTTACATAACTACAATTCTATTTACAAATTCTTAACAAATAAGAAACTTAAACTTTACATATTTTCCTGAATAAGATGTTCATAGTCCTATTTTTAAATTAGTGATCAAATTCTAAAACGAAATTCTAATTTTAGAAATCAATCAAAAAATTAATTAGAGCGCTTAAATTCTACTCCATTACAAAGTTAACGATTTCTCTCTTAAAATTCAAATATTTATAAAATGATGCTAAACAATATTGATATGTAACTAAACATGCACTTCCAAATGCATTTATTTAAGCTATGTGATTTAAAAAATAACCATTATCCATAAATTAAGGCTCAGCATCAAATTGTCTTGTGATGCTAAGCCTCATAAATCATAATATTCTATTCTATAATAGGTGAATTAAATTGAATGTCTAATTGTTCGCTTAGAATGATTATAGCCTATAATCGCGAACACTGCGTAAATACCTGTATATAAAGCCATAACAATAAATATAGGTAATTGATTAGTTACACCCATTAAATGCATGTAGGCAATCGACGCAAAATAACCATGTAATAACGCAATAATCAAAGGTAAACCGAAATTAAAAATGACTTTTAACTTCAACCCTTTTGCCATATCTTGATGCGTAAAACCAAGTTTTCTCAATATAGAATAGTTTTCTAACTCATCTTCAGTTTCATCAATTTGTTTAATATATATAATACAGCCAGCAGCAATTAAAAACGTTATTCCTAGGAATGATGTTACAAATAATAGTACGCCAGTTAAACTCGATATTTCACTTGCAGCTTCACTACGTGTTTCAATATCTTTACTAATACTTTGGACGATTTTCTCCAATTCAGGTAAGTCCTTTTTGTGTTTTATATCAAACCCATATTGAGATACAATATGTTTTCCTTTAGCGTGTTCTCTCAATCTCTGATAATCCTCATCATTTAACACGAGTGTTGCTCCACCTAAATCTACACTAGACATAAAGTAAACTTTATTAATTGCTTTTCTGAGTTTTACTTTAACATAATTATTTTTTGTACCTATAAGAGTTGAACCTTTACGATCAACTTTAACTACATCTTTAATTGAACCTCTAGGGACTATGATATCTGTTTGACCACTACCAATATTAACATTAGGGATGTATTTATCACTTGTTACAGCAATCACACTTGGCCTTGAAATACCTTCTGTAAACATATGATCTTTATACAAATGAGCATAGACAACTTCTTTATAATTATAGTAATGTTCAACGTTACGATTGTTTAATTCATATGCTAACTGATTTGCCTGCTTTTGACTTTTCAAAGTGACGTCATGAGGTGAACTTAGTAAGACTTCATTCGTTAAAGTACTTCTACTTAAAGCCGCAAAACATAGCACAGAAACTGTAATCGCCGACACAACTGCCATCACCGTTAATGAAAAAGCATTTTTTCTGATACGGTAAATGATAGATGATGTAAACATGACATCTGTCACACTGACATTGCCATTTCTAAAGTATTGTATAGTTTTTAAAATTAAAGATACAGTACTTCTAAAGAAAAAGTATGATCCTAAAACAGTTAAAAATAGAATAACGAAAGGTTGTAAAATTGAATCAACATTTTCAACTAATTTAGTTGATAAAAAGTATCCAACACAAATCATAATAATCCCAAGTAAACCTAAGATAACTTCACTCAATGTAATTTTAGTATCATTTACTTCTTTTTTAGTAAAATCATGTGCAAGCTCATGAATCGAACGTTTACGTATAAAAATGTAACTTTGAATAATAATAAGTATATACGCTACCAAAATGAGTAAAAGAGTCTCTAACACTGCATGAAAATTAAAAATAATAGACACACTAATATTTATGCCCAGTAATCGAAGCACAATCATTAAAAGTATTTTCGAACCAAAAATACCTACAGCAATACCAATAATTACTGTTATTACAAATGTCATTAATTGCTCAAGCATAATCATTCTCATTATGTTTGATCGCGTTAGTCCTATAATTTGTAAAAGTGAAAGCTCACGCCCTCGTCTTTTCATAAATAAAAAATTTGCATAAAGTAGAAATACAATAATAATTATAAAAAGAAAATAACTACCAACTTGAGAACCTTCTTTAATAATCGGGTAGGATTGATTTCCATGAAGATGGTGAGCATATTTTAATGTAACAAAACTAAAATATAATACCACGCTTATAATTAGTGATAATAGATAAATGGCATAACGCGCAATATTTTGCTTAAAGTTTTTAAAGATAATCTGATTAAAACTCATAATTTACTCCACCAAGTACACTTTGTGTTCTGATAATTTCTTTATAAAAAGTTTGTTTATCATCATCACCTTGATATATTTCAGTAAAAATTTGTCCATCTTTTAGCATAACGACTCTATTTGAGAAACTTGCTGCAACTGGATCATGCGTAACCATAATAATCGTTGTTTGAAATCTTTCATTCATATAGGTCAATCTTTTGAGTAGGTCTTGAGTACTTTTAGAATCCAAAGCTCCTGTTGGTTCATCAGCAAATATAATTGAAGGTAAATTAATGAATGCTCTTGCTGCAGAAGTACGTTGACGTTGGCCGCCAGATAACTCGGATGGATATTTATCACTAATATCACTAATATTTAACGCTTCAACAATTCGATTATAACGTCTAGCCATTTCTTCTTTTCCAACTTTTTGAACAGATAAAGGTAGCATAATATTCTCTTTTACCGTTAAAGTATGTAGGATATTATAATCTTGGAAGATAAAACCAATATCTTTTTTTCTTATTTCAGAAAGTTGCTTATTAGATAATCTTTCTAATTGTTTACCATTCAATGTAATTGAACCTTTTGTCATATAATCAATTGAGCTTAGGACATTTAACAATGTTGTCTTCCCTGAACCAGATGGCCCCATAATTGAGATGAATTCGCCTTCATCTACACTCAAATTAATATCTTTTAATACTTCTTGAGCTACATTTTTACTTCCATATATTTTTGACAATTGTTTAACTTCTAATATAGTCAAATCATCACTCCTGACTTACTTTAAACATTTATGCTCTCTAATTCAGCCAAAGCTAAACAAGTTCAAATTATCATCACTTTATACACTTATATTATAACGACTAAAAATTACAATTGTGATAATTGTAAGTAACAAAACGCATGTTTAAAATGACAATCTTGTCACTTTAGACATGCGCTCTACAATTTCATTTTGTTGAGGGAAAATTAAATAAAATGTAGTGCCTTCGCCTACTACAGACTTAACCTTCACGCCAATGCTCAATTGATCTTTAACATTATTCACTAAATATAACCCCATCCCCGAAGAAGCTGTTTCATTTCGATTAAGAGTAGATGTGAATCCTCTATCGAATATACGAGGTAAGTCTTTCTTACTTATTCCTCTTCCATGGTCTTTAATTTTTAGAACAACGTGACCATTTTTCATATAACTTGATAATTCAATTGTAGTATTATCACTATATTTCAATGAATTAGATAAAATTTGTCTAATCATCATTCTGCACCATTTCACATCTGTAAACACTTTATCGACATCTTCAAAGTCTAGATCGAATCCTATCCCTTTCGCTTGACTGATATGACGTGTTAATTGTATTTCATCAATCACCATACGTTTTAACTCCACATGATCGAAGTACATATCACGATTCTTTGATTCTAAACGCGTTAAATATAATTGCTTATCTAACATCTCATTAATTCTCGACCACTCAAATAATAACGCTTTTTTACGTTGTTCATCGGTTTCTTGATCGATTAATAATTTCATTGCTGTCACAGGTGTTTTAATATCATGTACAAACTCTGTGATTGTTTGTTCATGGTTATTAATTTGTAATTGTTGCTCAACGACCTGATCTTTTTGTGCTGTGATATGACGATATAAGTAATCAATTGTTAGTTGTTGAAATGGCGTTTCCGCTAAATCTTTATGTTTGATTTCCTCTATTTCTTTGTTTTTATAAAAGTGCTTTGACAAGCGGACTTCCTTTACGAAAGTAAATATTAAGAAAAGGACACTTAATCCTAGATTGAGCACAACAATATAGCCTACACTCTCAACTGAAATATCATAATCAATGTAGGCGATACCCAACATAATTACATTTAAAAATATAATCCATAGTATCCAATTACTCCGAGACCTAACAAATAACCAAAACCATTTAAAGTTATTCATGAGCCATATATCCTTTACCGACTTTCGTCTCTATCGCATCATCCATACCAATTTCTGCCAATTTTTTTCTAAGGCGATTCACGTTAACGGTAAGTGTATTATCACTCACAAACGCTTCATCATCCCATAGTGCTGTAATCAACGTATCTCGTGTCACAATTTGATTCTTTTTATTAATAAGCATCTCTAAAATAATCATCTCTGTCTTAGATAAGAAGATTGTTTTGTCGGCTTTTTGAATGCTATCTTTTGATAAATCCACTACAGTATCTTGCCAATTTAAAGTGCGTTTCTCTTCGACGCCAAATTCATAGACACGTCTATAAATAGCTTGTAACTTCGCAATAAGTACATTAGTATAGAAAGGTTTTTGCATGTAATCATCTGCACCGAGTTCCATACTCATAACTTGATCCATTGGATTATCTCTTGATGAGAGGAATAAGATAGGAACATTTGATTCTTGTCTCATTTTTCTACACCAATAAAACCCGTCATATTTAGGGAGTTGAACGTCTAGAATAACGATTTCTGGATTAAATCTCTCAAAAGTGTCCATTACATTACCAAAATCTTCCACACCTACTACGTTGAAATCCCATTGCTCTAATTCTTTTTTTAATTCTTGAAATAGCGTATTGTCATCTTCGACCAATAGTATTTGCATAACAAATCACCTGAAATTATTTAGTATATTTAAATTTCTCACCTGATTGAACACGTCCTTGAAAATGCTTAATCCTGCAATCAATCTCAAACCCTCGCATAAGTAAACCTTGAATAGGTGCTTGAATAAAGTAATAAATCGGCCAGAATAATTTAGGTATATAATCATATAAGTGAACCATCACTAAAGACGTTCCTTTAAGAAGTCTAAATTCTAACTTACCTTGCTTTTTAAGATTGGGTTTGGCTAACTTACCACCAACAAGATGTAACGTAATGATATCTTCGGCAGTCTGTTTTTTCTTAAAAATTGCTAAAGGTTTTCTACTATTTTTACGATAAATAATATAATCTTCATCTTCTTTTTTGGTATGTACAAACGTACCTTTAGTTTCATCTAACCATTGACTATAGTAGTCTACAAGTTGATTCAAAGTCCACTTTTTCGGCAGGACCATTTTCATCGCTGTACGAACATCATCATATTTGGAAGTTTGTAATTCAACATTAATATGCGGACGTTTCACTTCTACATTTGTACGTTCTACAGGAGCACCATAAGCGCCTAATCTTTCCATCGTTTCATTGTCGTGACGACTTCCAGGTATATAAATTAATTTTTTAATTTGATTTATTGCTGCTGCTCTACCAAAGTTATCTGCAGCTATTAAATTTAAATCACGAGCGGTTGCTTGAGTTAGTTTTGCAGAGTTTTTAGTTGGATCTAAATAAAACACAGCTACATCCATGCCTGCCATAGATTGAACTACATTTTCATAATTAAAAATATCACTCTTCAACCATGTAATCTCTTCTGTAGATCCTTTATCAGGTTTAGGATATTTAGATAATGCGTAAAGCTCAGCATCTTTTTCTATTACTCTACTCAAATATTTACCGATATAGCCGGTTCCACCTGCAAGCAAAACTTTAGGCTTCATGGTTATCGACTCCTTAACTTTTTCTAATAATTAATAAAATATCACTGATTCAAGCATAAAACTTTAAACTATACTATAATGAAGGAAACTATTTACTTAATTGAAAAATGGAGTGTTTTCATGGCCCACGTAATTCGTGAGATTAGTATAAAAGACGTTGAAAACTTTATAGATTTGTTAAGCAAAATTTATGATGAATCAGATTTTACGTTTTATAACCCTGGTGAGTATTCACCAAGCATTGCTTCTGTTAGTCAAAGTTTAGAAAGTTACATCACAACACCTTCAAAAGCAATTTTTGTAGCAGAAAGTGACGAACAACTCGTTGGTTACGCATTTGTGAATACAGAGACTTTCGAACGTACACAACATGAGGCTGTAGTCTATCTTGGTGTAAAAAAGTATTATCAAAAACATGGTGTTGGTCAAGCGCTCATCAATTCAATCGAAGCTTGGTCACTTAATCATAATATTAGACGCATAGAAGCTACAGTTGTCACTGAAAATTCACGAGCTATTGAACTTTTTAAAGGTACAGGTTTCACTATCGAAGGTGAACTTAAAGATAAACTTTTTATAAATGGTCGTTATTTCAATGAGTACGTAATGGCTAAAATATTAAATTAATTTTTAGTCTTATTTTAAATTTTACCACATATTACAAGTTTTAAATAATAACTATAAGTTGTGAATTTGACTCTTTTACTTGAGTTTTATTCTAATCCAAAATTTCTTAGTGAGTATTTAAAAACTATATGCATTCATACCTTATTTAATTGATAAAATAAAGGCAAATCGTTAGGCTTTAAACTAACCTTAACGATTTGCCTTCTTTATATTATTCAAATGGATATAGCGATACACTATTATTTGTTTGATTACCGGATTTCACATCTGTTGATTCTCCACTTTCAACGCCGGAAGATGAAGTATTTCTACTTAAAAATAACAATACTTTTTTAATATTCTCTTTTGATTCTGGTTTATCTAAATGAAACTGATATTGATGATGTAAATGATGTGTTCCATCATAAAATAGCGTATCTACAGGTACATTTTCTGATTTAAGTGCTTTATAGAATTCTTCATTTTGACTATAAAATGGATCAGCATCTCCAACTGATAAGTAAGTTGGTGGATATTGTTTAGTGACTTGATTTATCGTCGACATTTGAGATAAATTCTTAAAATTAGTTTCCCAGTTATTCATACCTGTATAGCTTTTCATAAATAATTGAATTCTTGGAAATTCTGTTGCCTTCACTGTTTTCATATCATAGAAACCACCAAAGAATATAGCTGCTTTGATTTGTGATGGCTTGAATTGTTGTTTGAAATTCATTTCTTTGCGTAAACTTTTATTAGTTTGCATTGCAACGTACTGACTCGTTAATTGAGCTCCTGCTGAATCACCACCAATAACAACTTGGTTGAAATCAATGGGTAGTTCGTGTTTATTCTGCTTTATAAATTTAACTGCCTCATTCATTTGCTCTAGCGGTGTTGGATACTTATATTGTGGAGCTAACGCATAATTCACATTTACTACAATATATCCTTGTTCAGCTATTTTAGACAGAAGTGGATTTTTATATTGCTTATCACCTGCTATAAAACCACCACCATGCATCCAAAAAATTACTGGCAATTTGGTATCTTTACTCATATCAGAAGGCGTAATAATATCTAATTTACTATTAGGTAGTCCTTCGCCATAAGAAATATTTTGAAATAATTTCACGCTCTTATTATTAATTTGAACATGCTCTCTACCTTGTTGTTTTTCCTGTCCTTTATCATAGTGATTTTTCAAAAGAAAACCCAAGACGATTGCAATGATTATGACGATGAATAACGTTATCAACAACCATTTATATTTTTCTTTCATTATTGGTAATCCTCTCAAATCATGACTTCTTTCAATAATTTATATCTTAGATGACTTAGGTCATTAACTTTTTCTGAAAAATAAAGAAAAAGCAATTCACCTTTTAATTGAAAGATGAATTGCTTTTAAGATTAAATCAATCATTTTAAATTGTAAAGTGTATACGAAATAACAACTTATGCAATGTGTTTCTTGTCATCATTTTTACGTTTGAAGTACTTGATTAGTACTGCTACAACGATAAACATACCAACAACGCCCATAAATTTATATAACACGTTAATTAAATCTGCGAATCCTACGAAACTTAAAACATAAGCTGCAATCATCATAATAATGATAAAGATATGATATTTCTTGCTATATGGTTCAGTAAAACGTGCCGCGAATGAATAACAAAGTCCTAAAATAGTGTTATACATTACAGCTAACATAATAACAGTTAATACTAAACCAATCCATGGATTGATTGAGTTGGCTAAGTCTAATGTAGGAATATCTGCGTTTTTAATTTTTGGATATTCTGTTTGTAGTGAAAAGTTAATTAGTGCAAGTAAGATGGTATAAATAACGCCACCGAACATCGCACCAGCACCTGAAACTCTACGCTTAGACGCATCGCCACCAATAGCAACGACTGTACTAAAGCCAACTGCAAAAGCAAGACCTCCGTATACAAGTCCCCAGAATATACCTTTCCATGCACTTGTTTCTGGTACTGTATTATTTACTTGGGCAATTGAGATATCACCAGTAAATAAATAATAAACTGCAATAAGGATAACCATTATAATTAGAAATGGTGTAACAATCCCTAAAGCTCTAACAATCTTATTAAAATCAAGTAATAATGTTAAATAAATTACAATTGTCATGATCAAGGCGCCTAGCCAAGTAGGTATATGAAAGCTTTGGTTAAACGTTGATCCTGAACCGGCAATCATTGTTACAGCGATACCAAACAAGAAGAAGACTAGAATATAGTCAAATACTTTACTAAATTTCTCACCAAATACATATTGTAAAGTAGATTCATGATTGGTAGCTTCGAAGGCTGTACCAATTTTAGCTACTTGTCTACCGATAAATCCTAGAATGAAACCTGAGATTAAAACACCGATATAAGACCATAAACCAAAAGGTGTAAAGAATTGCATAACTTCTTGACCAGTTGAGAATCCTGCCCCTACAACGATGCCGACATAAGCAAATCCTATTTTTATTGCTTCTTTATTCAGCCCCATTTAAAAAATTACCTCCTTAGATTTTCACAGTGAGAATTATAACGTACTGTTTTTTATTTTCAACCCCACCTATTAGACTTATACATTAATGCATAAAAGTAGGGAAATTTGTATAAAAATAGCCATTAAAGTGTGGTAACTCTAATGGCATTATAAAGAGATAAATACGTTTAACTAACGTGCATCTTTATGTTTGTTTAATTCATTAATATCGACAACAATGTTGTCCATACGTTTTGCAGTGTCTTTAAGCACATTACGTGCTACATTATTATTAGGATCAAGTTTAAGAATACGTTTAGCTACATCAAATGCTTTCTTATCAGAAATAACAGGCTCTGGAATTGCGTGAAGCAATAGCATTTGTAGTAAACTTTTAACTTCATTTCCGTTAGTGAGTTTTATGGAAGACTCAGCATGATAGTATGCAGAATCTAAAGCACCTTCGTATTCACTCATCGGATAAACAAGTAGTAAGAATGCTAAATCATGCAATTCAGATGTTTCTTCATTTCTAATTAAATCTAAAATGCATGTATAAAACATCATACTCTCTACTTCATGAGCGCTAGAAATATATGCCTCTTCAAATTCCATAAAATCTGTTTCGGACATTAATTGTCGTATCTGCTCGAATTCGCCATTCAATACATGTCTCTTTATAAGGTGTTGCATGGCTATGTCCTCCTATTATCCAGATTTTATTTAACAATTATAACTATAATATCATAATTTTAGTTAATTTTCACTTGAAAAAGACGTACGATAAACTTCTTCAATTGCTTCTTCAACACTACCACCAGTAGACAGCTTAACAGACGCAGTAAAACTACCTTCAACGAGTGGCGCATTAACTTTTAAAACTTGATGGTCGCCTTCATACATTTCTATTGCCATGTCTAAATTCATCACAGCAGATCCTAAATCAAAAAAGCATAACGCATCGTCTTCTAAATGATTGATTGCATCTTGGATGCTATTAAAAGAAGTACCTATACCACCATCATCTGTGCCACCACATGCTAAGACGTCAACGTCACTCACCATTTGTTCAAGCAATTGTTTCGTCCCGTTTGCGATATCAACACTATGACTTACTAACACTATTGTAGGCATATTTACTCATCTCCTATTAAAGCATTAAGTATATAAACCATACTTTGTGCACCCGGATCAATGTAACCTTTAGAATCCTCTTTAAAATAAGCAGCTCTACCCTTCGTCGCTGTCATATCTTTAGTATCGTCAGCATAACCTTGTAATTTATCTAAGGTCACTTTTTCATCATGTTGTAGCGCTTCGCTTGCCCTTTCGACAACATCATACATAGTCTTTTCATTTAATTCAACTTTACCTCTTTGAGCTATTGCATCTGCAAATGTTTTTAATAATACTTTTAGGTTATCCTTATCGATTTCATCCTTAACAACACTAGACATTTTGACAAAACTAAAGCCATATAATGGTCCGGATGCTCCGCCAATGTTAGACATCAATGTCATTCCAGTTGATTTAAACAATGAAGCCATATCTTTATCATCGATATTATCTTTCAAATGAGAGAAACCTCTTTCCATGTTTACGCCATGGTCACCGTCACCTATCGATCTATCTAAATCGGTCAATTCTGATTCTTTATCTTTAAAAGTATCCGCTAAACTTAATAATTGAGTTTTCATTTTTTCTACATTCATAGCTAACACCTCTATATTGTATATTTATTCACAATTATTTTTTATGAGTTAAAATAACGACTTGTTGTAGGTGCTAAAAATGCTGTTAACCACTCTTCATTAGCAGGAACTAATGTGATAGAAAAGCCTTGCATATCAAGTGATGTCATAAAATCACCTACATACCAATGTTTTACCCCATAATGCTTCTTATCAAATAAATCTTTGAGATATTTAGTTACAATATTGAGTTCAGATAGTGGTGTGCCACCCATACCATTAACCATTACTATAAATTCTTCTCCTGATATTTCTTTATCTAATTCTTCTACTAATGTTGAAACAATTTGATCTACTGGTTGTATAGCTTCACGATGCAAACCTTTTTCACCATGGATGCCGATACCAATCTCCATTTCATTGTCATCAATATCAAACCCATATTGACCTGTGGTTGGAACCATAGGAGGTGTTAAAGCCATACCAATTGTTTTTATTTCAGACATCATTAACTCTACTTTTTCTTTTATTTCAGTTAATGGTACTCCTTTTTCAGATAAAAAGCCTGCATACTTATGAATTAAAACTGTACCAGCTACACCTCTTCTTTGTTCTGGCGTACTAATCGCAATATCATCTCTAACTATTACTGTTTCAACTTGAATATCTTCCATTTCAGCCATTTCTTGGGCCATTTCAAAGTTCATCACATCACCAGCATAGTTTTTAACAATGAGTAAAACACCATCACCAGTGTGAACGGCCCTAATAGCTTCTAAAATTTTGTCTGGAGTTGGAGAAGTAAAAACTTCACCACAAACTGCAGCATCAAGCATACCTTGCGCGACATAACCAGCATGTGCAGGTTCATGACCGCTTCCACCTCCTGATACAAGTGCTACACCATTTTGTTTTTTATCTTTTCGTACTACAACTGTATCTTCAATTACATCTAATTCAGGATTTGCTACTTTTAAGCCATCTAACATATCACTTAAAAACTGTTGTCTATCTTTTATTAATTTCTTCATAAAAAATCCCTCCTTATCAATTTATCATCAGTATAAAACAGCTTTATAGACAATCGCTAATATTAAGTGTGTCTTCAATAAAATGTTCACAAATCATGTTTACTAATTAATAAGAGGGTTCATACTTATATATTAAAAAAAGCCTATAAATGAATGTTCACTCTAAAATCCATCCATTTAAAAGCTTTATATTATGCATTATTTTAAGAAATATAAATACGCTCGATATTCAAATTTAATATTTTACCTATCACTTAACTAATCTATACACTTTTTGTTCTATACATTAGGTATAAGAAGTAGGGTGCCCCTATAATAGCAACTACTATACCTGCAGGAACGCCAGACGGTTGGAGAATAACCTTTCCTAAAGTATCGGAAAAAACAAGTAAAAATGCACCAACTAATATGGCAATTGGTAAAAAAAGTTGATGTCTAGGACCCACTATACGTTTGGCTATATGTGGCCCCATCAAACCAATAAATGAAATTGCACCAGCAACCGCAACAGCGACTGAAGATAAAATAACTGCTACAAAAAATAACACTATTCTCTCACGTTCAACTTTAACGCCTAAACCCTTAGCAACATGTTCATGTGTATTAATAATATTTAATTCATTTGATTTAAATAACAGATATGGCACGATAACCATGATCCAAGGAATAAATGCAAGAACAAATGTCCAATCATCTCCCCAAATATTACCAGCAAACCAAGTTGCCATGAATTCTGATTGATCTTCATCAAACTTTGACATCAGGGTAATAGAGCCTCCATATAATGCCGTTTGCATACCTACACCTATTAATACCATGCTGGCAGGGGTTAACCCACTATATTTATTTACACTAAAAATAAATATAACTAATGCTGTAGCGACACCACCAACTAAACTAATTATAGGTAAAACATAAACGAAATTATCTGGTTTAACTTGTCCAATTGTTACAAATAATGCTATCGCAAAGCCCCCGCCTGCATTAATTCCTAAAATACCAGGTTCTGCTATAGGATTTTTAGTAACACTTTGAACAACGGCACCACTCATACTTAGCGCTGCACCTGCTAAAATTGTAATCAACATGCGAGGAAGTCGGAAATCTATTAAAATAAGCGAGTCCGTATCATCACCCTGACCAATTAGAGTTTTAAAGAAATTTGGCACAGGTATTTTATATTCCCCTGAAGCAATACTCCAAGTACATGCTGCAAATAGTAATATGGCAAATACGATAAAAGTAATGATTTGTTTACGTCTTAAATTCGGATCAATCATATTGAACGTCCTCCTTTTTTAACAAGGTATAAAAAGTAAGGTACGCCAATAAACGAAATAATTGCTCCTACCGGGGCTTCGCCTAGTAGTCTTGCAATCATGTCAGCAACTAATACTAATACACCACCAAATATTGCAGTCAGTGGGAGCACTTTTGAATAATCTGTACCTATAATAAAGCGAACAATGTGAGGTACCATTAAGCCTACAAAAGCAATTTGTCCAACCATTGCCACAGCAACGCCAGCGAGTATCATTGATAAAACTAAGCTTAGTCCGCGAATCATAGAGACATTTTGGCCTAATCCCTTAGCAAGTGATTCACCTAAATTCAAAATAGTAAGTTGCTTGCTAATAACTAAAATAATAATTAGCGTAACGATAATTATTGGGCCACTCCATATAAGTTGTCCCCATGTTGTACCTGATATTCCCCCAGCACTCCAAAAAGTTAGAGATTGATTTAACCTAAATATAAGAGCGACACCTTGACTTAGTGCAGTTAATAACGCACTTATAGCTGCACCAGCTAAGATAATACGCATAGGATTAAATCCATCACGCCTAGACCGCCCAATCATTAACACGATGAAGCCACCTAAAAGTGCACCTAAAAATCCAGATATCATTAATAATAAAAATGGTGCCTCAGGATAAAAAGCATAGGTCATTGCCAAACCAAACGTTGCACCTGAGTTTAGTCCAATTAAACTTGGATCAGCAAGCCCATTCTTAGTTACACCTTGAATAACAGCACCAGCTACAGCTAAAGCCATCCCTACAAGAATTGCACCTAAATCTCTAGGTATTCTAATTTCACTTATGATATTATGATTTTGATTTTTAGGATTATAATTGAAAATTGCATCAAATATGGTAGGAATATCAACATGTGCTTTCCCAAATAAAATAGAAAGAAATAGTGCTAGTATTAGCACTATTACTCCACCTATTAAAAGCGATATAAACTTAAAGTTTTCATTTTTCTTTTTTTCTAACATTGTATTTTTAATCCTTTGTCTTCTCTTTTACGAGTAAGTCTTACTAAACAAATCATAAGTAACAAGTAGAGGTTTACCAGTACGAGGATCTTCATCTAATACCACATCGATATTGAATACTTTTTCTAAATTATCTTTAGTAAGTACTTCTTGAGTTGTACCATTTGCTACAATATTGCCATCTTTCATAGCAATTAAATGATCCGAGAAGCGAATAGCTTGGTTAATATCATGCAATACCATTACAATCGTACAACCTTGTTCTTTATTTAATTTCTGTACAAGTTCTAGTATTTCTAATTGATGACAAATATCTAAATAAGTTGTAGGTTCATCTAAGAATATAATATCCGTACGTTGTGCTAATGCCATTGCAATCCAAACACGCTGTCTTTGTCCACCACTTAAATCATTGATTGAACGATGACGGAATTCACTAGTACCAGTAACTGATAATGCCCAATCAATTTCTTTTTTATCTTCTGCTGTTAAACGGCCAAAGCCCTTCTGATGCGGAAAACGTCCATATGATACGAGTTCACCTACCGTTAAACCGTCAGCAACTTCAGGTGATTGAGGAAGTATCGCAATCTTCTTAGCAATTTCTTTAGTTGATTGAGCATGGATACTTTTACCATCTAAATGAATTGCACCTTCTTTAATAGACAACAAGCGTGATAATGCTTTAAGCAATGTAGATTTGCCACAACCATTAGGTCCAATTATAGAAGTCACTTTACCATCTGGGACCTCTACGTCTAAATTATTAATAATCGTAGTATCACCGTAACCAATTTTAACTTGTTCACCGTTTAAACGACTCATAATTCCCCTACTTTCATCTAAATAATACATTTTATATCGTAAAAACATTGAATTTATTTTTTCGTGTTTATTATTTCATTATTAATCGTAATTGATAATCATTATCATAGATATTATTATAACATCTATAGCTTTTAATGACTAACAGATATTTTTATTAATCGGTTAAATCATTTAATTTGAAAAGTAACGACGAAAAGCGGGACAGAAAATCTTTCTGTCCCGCTTTTTCACTAAATAATTTAATATTATTCATCTAGTAAGAAACCATTACCATACACATCTCTTACATCATGAATAACTAAAAATGCTTTTTCATCAATATTTCTAATAATACGTTTAGCACGTGAGACCTGAGTTTTAGAGATAACTACATATAACACGTCTTTTTCTTCACGTGTATAATACCCATGACCATTGAGTATTGTTAAACCTCTACCAACTTGTTCATCAATGGCTTTAGCTACCTCATCGGGCGTACTCGAAATAATAGTCATTGCTTTCTTTGTATTTAAACCCTCGATCACATATTCCATGACTTTAGTACCTATATATAAAGAAATAATAGTTACTAAAGCCTTATCTAATGAAATTTGAGTTAAAGAAATTAATACCACAAGTAAATCGAAGAAAAGCAAAGCATATGGAGTACTGATATCTAAATATTTATTTACGATTCTAGCTAATATGACAGTACCAGCAGTTGTACCTCCAGCTAATACTATGACTCCGATACCCACACCGACACACGTACCACCAAAAACTGCGTTAACAATCACATTACCTGTATGCACGTGCCATGACTCAGTTAGATCTAAAAAGATAGACATTAAAATAGTTGCTACAACTGTTAAATACATACTACGTTTACTTAAAAACTTATAGCCAATGATGATTAATACAGCATTAACCACAAAGTTTGTAATTGCAGGTGATAAATGAAATGCGTAATATAATACAATTGCTATACCGGTAACTCCTCCCTCACCTAAGTTACCAGAAATAATAAAAGCATTAACTCCTGCTGAGAAAATGAATGAACCAGCAATAACTAATAATATATCTCTGATTGTTCTTTTCATTCAACCACCCCTTTATTTTCTCTTAATATAAAAATGGTAGCACAAGCGTGTAATATTCTACAACACTACTTCAACAAAATCTTTTATATTTAACAAAGTCATTGATTAAATAATGTAAAAAATTATATTTTTACTGTTATTTCTTTCTCAACTAGCATTTGCTTATTCATAAAACACCAATCGACGAACAAATTAAAATATTCTGAATTTTTAATTTACTTATGACATAAGTTCTGCTATAATTATTTTAACTTCTTGAAAGAGAAGTTATCTCCTTTGTGTTGTTTATAGTAACAAAACAAATTTTGCTCGAAGTACTGTGACAGTACCTAGTCCTTACCGTTACAAGTACATTAATATTCATTTCCCATAAAAGCCAAGTATAAGAAGTGTCTCCTCACTTTCTATACTTGGTTTTTATCATTTCAAAGAGCTTTTCAGCCTCCTATTAAATAATAAAAAGGATTGTTCCAACAATTTCTCTAACATGTTGCGAAATATTTTTTAGGGAGATAAGAACTGAAGTTTTTATTAATCGTGTAAATTGAGTCTTATTATAGTTTTTTATTCATAAGGCATCTCGGTAATTCAGTTTAGTGAAGTTTATTCAATGATAGGAAAGTGCCTTATATTTTAAAGTATATCGATGTGAAATTACATGGTAATATGTAGTATCTTTGACGAGATTCCTGAAGGAGCAGTCCCAGTCCTAAACCTAGATTGAGACGGACACACTGCGACACGAAACCATACTATACGAAGTAATGAATATAAAAGTAGCAGTAAAATGATTTTAATTAGAAATCATTTTACTGCTACTCTTTTAGGGAATCATGTCCCAGACGCTTAGAATAATTAAATTCTTAAATTTAATTACCATGCAAATAATCCAACAAATGCTGCAGTTAGTAATGATACTAAAATACCTGCCAATAACATCATTGGTACGTATTTGGATACAAAATCTGATGTTTTCTTATCAACAATTCCTTTTAATGTACCTACAATCATACCTATAGTTGAGAAGTTAGCAAATGATACTAAGAATGTTGAAATCACTGCTCTATGGTGTGGTGAAAGTGAATTGACTTGCTTAGAAACTTCACCCATTACTACAAATTCGTTAGTAACAATTTTTTTAGCCATTTGTTGAGCAACTTCCCACGCTTCATTCCAAGGCAATCCAAGTAATAAAGCGAATGGATACATAAATACACCTAAAATTTGATTTAATCCAAAGCTACCTTTCCAACCAAAACCATGGGCAATTAACCCAGTGATTAGATGAATAAAGCGATCAATTAAATCAGCTAACGCTACGAAACTAATCACAAATGCGATGATAATAAGCACTAGCTTACCAGCTGCTAAAACTGAATCTCCTAAGAAAGAGAAGAATGGTTGGCGCTCTTCTTGATGATCTTTAATGCTATAAATAACGTCTTCTTTTTCCTCAACAGATACTGGATTCAGTATAGATGACACGATAATCGCGTTAATTATGTTTAGAGGAATAGCTGTCAAAACGAGCTCGCCAGGTATCATTTGAACATAAGCACCAACAATAGCCCCTGAAACGGAACTCATCGACATCATAGCCAAAGTTAATACACGCATTTCATTCATACGTTTCAGTTGTTCATTGGAAACAGCTAAGGCTTCAGTATTTCCTAAGAACATCATTTCCACACCAAAGAATGATTCAAATTTTGGTTGACGAGTAATCTTAGCAAGTAACCATCCAATACTTCCAATAATTTTTGGAAGTATATTAAAGTACATCAAAATATCAAATAACGGTACAACTAATAAGATAGGAAATAACGCGCTAATAGCCATATCCATCTGCTTTCCAGTAGTGAAACTAGCAAACGCGAATCCAGTTCCTTTGTGCGCAGATTCTATCACCCATGCTATCCCATTTGCCGCACCTTTGACTCCATTTCTTCCCCATGGAAAATAAATAAAGAACCATGCTAAAAACAAATTCAAGATGACTAAAATCAGTATCGATTTCCATTGAATATTTTTACGATTCCTTGAAAATATAACCGCTATACCCAAAAATACGATTAACCCAATGATATTAATTAGTAAAAACATTTGGCACCTACCTATTCATGTATTTTCATAAAAAATAATTAAACATCCAATATAAATAGTAGTAAGACTACAAAACTCTACAAGAAGGGCTTCTAGATTTGAACTTTATATCATTTAAATCATTTAAATCCGGTCATAACCCGTACTTTATAACATTATGTATATCTAACGTTCCACTTCTTACAAGAGACATTATACCACTTGTAAATTTAGGTTAAAATAATGGTTTTACGAATATCTCACAATATTTAGGAGGAGATAAAAAAACACGCCCCACATTATAGTGGAACGTGCTATAACTTAGTCTGATAATTTTTGAGATGTGACAAAGTTTTTATATTTTTCATGAGATGCCATTAATTCACCATGAGTACCTTTACCAGTGACTTGACCTTTATCAATAAAGATAATTTGTCCTGCTTTCTTAATAGTGGAAAGTCGATGAGCGATGACTACTGTTGTTCTACCTTCCATTAATGTCTCAAGCGCTTCTTGAATTTTAACTTCACTTTCACTATCTAAATTGGCAGTAGCCTCATCTAATAGTAAAATATCTGGGTTCTTAACAAAGCTTCTCGCAATATCAATACGTTGACGTTGACCACCAGATAATTTAAGGCCTCTTTCACCAACCATAGTGTCATAGCCTTCATCAAATTGCATGATGAATTCATGACAATTCGCAAGTTTAGCATATTCAATTAATTCATCATCTGTTACTTTCCTATTGATACCATATAATATGTTATCTCGAATTGAACCACTCATCATTGAGTTAGATTGCATAACGTAACCAATCTTATTACGCCATTTAGACAATGGGATATCATATATACTGCGATGATTATATTTAATGTCTCCATTTTCAATATCATACATACGTTCAATTAAATTGAAAATTGTACTTTTACCTGAACCTGAAGGTCCCACAAAGGCACTTACTTTGCCTTGAGGTATATTAAACGTAACATCGTTCAAGATTTTCTTAACATCATATTTAAAATCCACATTTTCAAAGCTTAGCTCTCCATCTTCAACGATTTCATCTTTAGATTCAGATAAAGCTTCAGTTGGTTCAATTGGTTCTTGCATAATTTCATGTATACGCTGACTTGCACCGACAGCTCTTTTATAATCAGTAACCAACGTAGATAAATTAATTAAAGGCATTGAAAGTTGAATAACATAGAAAATCATAGCGATTAATGTACCTGGCGTAATAGCACCTGTACCAATTTCTAGGGCACCGAAGCCTAAAATAATCGCAATTGTAAGTAACATAACTACACCTGAAATTGGTTGCACAATGGCTGAAATTTTAGCCTGCTTTAAGCCAAGATTGTAAATCTTTTTCAAATTAACATGTGCATTGTCTAGCTCTAATCTTTCAGTATTAGAAACCTTAACCAATCTCATTTCCGTAAGCACACGACCGAGTAAACCACTAAAATTAGCGATTTCAGATTGCGTATTTGTAGAAATCTTTTGCATTACTCGACCTAGTGGAATCATGATAAAAACAAATATAGGTATCGTAATAAATGTAAGTAATGTTAATTTCCAATCCATTATAAATAACATTATTAAAGAACCTATTAAAGTTAATACTGATGGTAATAAATTAGGCAATTTTTGAGATATAAATTCATTAATAACCTTTGTGTCATCAGTAAGACGACTCATTAACTGACCACTTTCGTTTTTATCAAAGAACGGCATTTTTAATTGGATGATATGTTCCCATAATATAGAACGAATGGCATAAATAATTTTCTCACCAATTTTACTAAGTAAATAAAGTCCTACACCACTTAGTAACGCGTTAACTAAGAAAATTGCGCCAAAAATTCCTATCATGCCCCAATTAATACTACTTACAGAGAATTTATCTACAATTCGTCCTGTAAATAATGGCACTAATAGCCCACTCAAACTTCCTAACGAAGTAATAATAACCGCTGCAATGATTAACCCATATGGCCATGAAAGCCTCTTAAATAAGAAAAATAAAGGGTTTTGTTGTTTCATAATTTTACCTCGTCTTAAATTGTCATATTTTCATTTTGCTCAATCATACTATAAATCCATTTCTACCCCAAATAATAATACACTTTACAATCTTTTAAATTACAAAAATGATTTTACATTATTAAATATAATAAATAAAAAAGATTAACAAGTCCTGTAAAATAATTCTTAAAAATTCCCTTTATCTTAAGCTATTTACGTTCATTATAACTTTGTACTTCGCATTAAGTATTATAACACCTTTTAGTTCAACTGACGAAGGTCCACGCCTATAATTTTACGCAATAATCATTTAATTCTTATACAAAAAATATGCGTGCTACTCTTAGTAACACGCATGTAAATAGTTTTAAAGTTATTTAGCATCTTTTCCATATAATTCTTGTTTAATCTTAGTTGTTGAGATACCTTCTGTACGATTTAGATAAATCACTTCGCATTTATCTTTCAAGAAATCAAATTCGCCTTCCCAATCGTGACCCATAACAAAGACATCAACTTCAAAACGATCAACATCTTTTTCTTTTTGGCCCCATCCTTCTTCAGGGATTACTAAATCTACATAACGAATAGACTCTAACATCATTTTACGTTGCTCATAATCATAGTACGACTTTTTATTTTTTATTTGGTTGAATTCATCTGTAGAGAGCGCCACGATAAGATAATCGCCCATTTCACGTGCTCTTCTCAGTAATTCGATATGACCATAATGTAGTAAATCATATGTACCATAAGTAATTACTCGTTTCATGATACGTATTCTCCTTAACTTAAAATTTAATAAAAATTTACAATCTTAATGTAGCATAAATATTTCACCCTTACCATTAATTCAATATAAGATAAGGATAATTTTATACAAATTTTCTTATTGCATTATTTCTTATTTAACATGCGTTTTAATGATTGCTTCCCTGAAAATGATGCACGTCTAGGAAGTACTGAAACTTTAAAACGTAAATAACCAGGTCGACCTATACCAACACCTTGTAATGTCTTTCTCCATTGTTGATAAAACGTTTTCGTCCAATTTGTTGCACTTTGCTCAACAGCTCTTACAATTCTAAACATTGCATTCCCTGAGTAATGGGTATGTTGCATAGCTTTCATATAAGTTGTAACACTATCCATGAACGATTGAGTCATTTGACTATTCTTCATTAAATGCGCTTGTATTAAATAACTTACGATAAGATTATCCATCCGATAACTGTAATATGTCTTTTCCTCAATGAGTAACAATAACTCCATGACACGTCGACGCACTTTTAAAGCGTCCTTCATATAAGGGAGAAATGTATCAGCACGTTGAGCTGTAACTGACCCTTCTCTTTCATTATATACATAAACAATATTTGGTATAAGTTGAATATCTCTTGCTTTAGAAAATGCTCTCACAATAAACGTGTGTTCTTCACAGAATACGACATCCTCATCAAAACGTAATCCTGCATATTTGGCACTAAATAATTTAGCGCCAGGACCTATCGACTGTAAAATTTCAGGCTTGCGATCAAGCGTGACTAACTCATCCAATACAATATCATCATGTGTCGGAATCACTTTCCAATCACCATTGATACCTCTGCCCATTTGTCCTATAACTACATCAGTTTCTTCATTTTTTTGAAATGCTTCAACCATTAAATCAATTCTACTAGGTAAGAACTCGTCATCAGCATCTAAAAATAGAAATCCTTCAACGTCATCTGACATTGCCTCTAATCCAACGTTTCTACTACGTGCTGCACCTTGATTATCTTGATTAATCACTTTAATATTTTTATGCTCTTTCTGAAGTTCTGTAAGCACGCGTTTTGTATTATCGGTCGAACCATCATTTACGCAGATAATTTCATAATCTGACTTACTATCCACAGAAAGGATTGCTCGTTTGATAGTATCTTCAGCATTATATACTGGAATAATTATTGCTAATTTCATAATTTCACCAACTTATTTATAAAATTGACTAACTCGTTTAAACTTTCTTTCGTATTATATCGATGCCAAGTATTAAATAATGATTGTAGTGGTACATCATTCTCTTTAAGTGCTTGAATTAAACTATTTTCATCAGTAAATTTATAGTCATTTGGAATCTCATAATAAAATGAATTCAATCCTCTAACATTTTCATATTCTTTCTCATCATAGTTATAGAATAAGGTAGGTTTATTGAGCAAACTTGCTTCAATTGGTAGCGAACTATAATCACTAATAATGACGTCTGCCATAATCATTAAAGAAGATATATCGATATCTTGTGATGATTGTCGATCTCTAATCGAAGGGTGCAAATGGCTTAATAACGTATAATTAGGTAGGTTTTGTTCAAACTTCTCTTTATTTATAGTCCTATTTGCAATTTTAGATTCCCTATACGTAGGCACATATACCGCTAATTTATCTTTAATATGATACTTCGCTTTCAAACTACGTTGTGCTTCTTCTATATCAATATTTAAATATTTTACTAATCTAGGAAGTCCAAACTTTAACATTTGATCAGGACGTGCTTCAAATGATTCCTTAAAGCACTGAGCCATCTCTTCTCCACCTATTAAATAATAGTCTGTTGCATCGTAAACACGCTTATATTGTTTAACCATTGTTTGATTATTCACGTCCACCTGATGGTCGGTCAAACCGAAATCTTTGAGCGCTCCCGCTGCATGCCAAGTTTGAATGACAGCTTGTCCTTTCTTTTTATGATATCCGCCCATCATAAGATAATACGTGTCAATAATAATGACTTTAGCTGAGCTTAATGCCTTAATATGGCTAATCACATTTTTATTTCCTGCAGGTATGAATGTTATATTTTTCAAGTTTTTTAAATGCGCTTGATCCTTCATTTTTCCAATAACTGTAATATCGTACTTCTGTTGACTTAATGCTTCAATTATTGGAAACACATCTTGTTTAAAGGTCATCATAACTACTATATGATTTCGGTTTATTTTCTTAGTTTTAAATAGATAATTTAACACCTTAATTATAAACATATATATTTTTTTTATTAGAATTCTCATGTTTTCACCGTCTTTATTTACTCAATCGTATTATTAAATTATAAACGATTCTTTCTTCCTTAGAAAATGATAATAGTATCTTTAATGCTCATTAAAAAGTTGTAGTGTGTGATTTTATTTTTCAAAAATAAAACCTTGATCCAGAGTGGACCAAGGCAATGTATAAATCTTTATAAGAAATCTGCAAAATGATCTCTATAACGTTTATGAAGAATAGAGCCAATAACAAAGAACAAAATAATAATACAAATGTTATATAACATCAATTTCCAATGATCGATAAAGTACCATTGATGGAATAAAATTGCCGCACGATATGATTCGGCAATAAAATAAACTGGGTTGAACATCATAATTTGATGTATAACACCACTCACACCATGATTTTTAGGTACCCATAAAATTGGAGACATATAGAATAATATTCTCATGAGCGCTTGCATTATCATTTGTGTATCCCTTACAAGTATTCCTAGCGTTGACGTTAACAAGGCTACGGATGAAGTTAATAAAAATGCAAAAGGTACATAAATTAATAATTGAACAATATGAATACTCGGTATAATTCCTTTAAACATACATGCGATGATAATAATTGCTAACAATCCTAAATGACCGTAAAATCTGCTAGTTACAATGTACGTGGGAATAATAGATAATGGAAAATTCATTTTAGCAACTTGATTAAATTTTTGTGAAATTGATTTGGTACCTTCAAGAACACCTTGGTTAATGAAAAACCACATACTAATTCCCACTAGCAACCAAAATACAAATGGGATACCATGTATTGGTGCATTACTTCTAATTCCTAAACCAAAAACTAGCCAGTAAACCATAATTTGTAGCGCTGGGTTTAAAATTTCCCATGCCATTCCTAAATAGTTACTGTGATTTGAGATTTTAATTTGAAATTGTGCCAGTCTTTGAATTAAATAGAAGTTTTTGAGGTGTTCCTTTAAAACAGTTCCAACTGCTGACATTAAACCCAACCACGCTTTCTCATGCAATAGAAATCTATCTATTGTAAAACTTTATTAAATAGTCTTTTAAACTTATATTTTGTAATCACTTTATTCTGAATAATAGCTTATTGTTTATTACAAGCATATTATATTATACAATCATTATCGTTAAAAACAGTAATGATAATATTTAACTTTTATGTGAAGTATGACAAAGATAGTATTTTCACATTTAATAATTTTAACAAAATCTTCTATTCACTTTACACTAGGTTAATAAATTTAACAACTGATGTGTTGTATATTATAATCTATATAAATGTATATAAGGAAGGTACTAAAATGAGCGTTTCGGTAAATATTGAAAATGTAACTAAAGAATACCGTATATATAGAAATAATAAAGATCGAATTAAAGATGCTTTAATCCCTAAAAATAAAAATAAAACATTTTTCGCTTTAGATGGTGTTTCACTTACAGCACATGAAGGCGACGTCATAGGTCTAGTAGGAATTAACGGTTCCGGAAAGTCTACCTTAAGTAACATGATAGGCGGCTCACTTTCCCCTTCCTCTGGAGAAATTGAACGACATGGTGATGTCAGTGTAATTGCAATTAATGCAGGTTTAAACGGTCAACTAACAGGAGTAGAAAACATTGAATTTAAAATGTTGTGTATGGGGTTTAAACGTAAAGAAATCAAAGAGTTAATGCCTAAAATCATTGATTTTAGTGAATTAGGTGAATTCATCTATCAACCAGTGAAAAAATATTCCAGTGGTATGCGTGCTAAATTAGGATTTTCAATTAATGTAACTGTTAATCCAGATATTTTGGTTATTGACGAAGCGCTTTCTGTAGGAGATCAAACATTTACTCAAAAATGTTTAGATAAAATTTATGAATTTAAAGAAGCGAAAAAAACTATTTTCTTTGTTAGCCATAATCTCCGCCAAGTCAGAGAATTCTGTACAAAAATTGCTTGGATTGAAGGTGGCAAATTAAAAGAATTTGGTGAACTTGATGATGTATTACCAAAATACGAAGAATTCTTAAAGGACTTCAAGAAGAAATCTAAAGCACAACAAAAAGCCTTTAGAAGCGAATTAGATGAATCACGTTTTGTTATTAAATAAGCAAATATCATACTAAACTGTCACAATAAACGTTGTTGACAGTTTTTATGTGCTTTTAAATTAAAGATTTAAAACATTGCAACTCTCATATGATAATTATTTTCAATTAATTTGAGCTTAACCCTTTTCAAAAAGTAGAAGTAGTATTATGATGGAATTAAGAGATACACAAAGTTGTCACAACTGAAACGTAAATTAAAGAGGGTGAAAGAGATAGTAGCTAATAAGAAAACCCAACAATTTGCGAATTTAGTACGTTCTTACCGTAAATCATATATTGGTAAAGGCCCCGAACAAGTTAAAGTCTTTTTTAAAGATAACTGGGCAATTTGTCATATGACAGGTAGTTTAAGTAAAGTTGAAAACTTTTATTTGAGAAATAAAGATTTTCAGAGTATGCTTAAATATGGACGTACTGAAGAAATTAAAGAATTATATAAACAAAAACCTCCAGTTGAAATGGAGGAACTTGTTGGAGCAAATTTCGTAAAACTTTTTACAGATGTTAATTTAGAAGACGACGAAGTTGTTTCAATCTTCGTTTTTGATAAATCAATTGAATAACAAATAATATAGTAATAATACTATGGGATTGGTGTAAGGTACTCAGTGCTGTTTGCTAACCCACTTACATTTTAAATGCTTATGAGAATTCATACATTTAAGGAGGTGGTTTAGACAAATAGGCTGAGTATTTTTTTATAAACGTTATAAGTGCTCTCATCATAGAATAGCTAGAACTTTTACTAGATAAAATTCTAAATTTAGGAGTGTATAGAGTATGAAAATTGTAGCATTATTCCCAGAAACTGAAGAAGGTTTAGACAATCAATTATTAAATACAGATAAAGCCATCGGTCTTAGAGATTTCTTAAAAGATTCAGACCATGAATTAGTTATCTTGAAAAATGGTGAAGAAGACTTAGATAAACACTTAAGCGATATGGATATTGTGATTAGTGCACCATTCTATCCTGCTTATATGACTAAAGAAAGAATCGAGAAAGCACCAAACTTAAAATTAGCAATCACTGCAGGTGTTGGTTCTGATCATGTTGATTTAGATGCAGCAAGTAAAAATGATGTCGGTGTAGTAGAAGTAACAGGTAGTAATACTGTAAGTGTAGCTGAACATGCCGTAATGGACTTACTTATTGTATTACGTAACTTTATGGAAGGACACCGTCAATCAGTCGAAGGAGAATGGGACTTATCTAAAGTCGGTAACCAAGCTCGCGAACTTCAAAACAAAACAATCGGTATCTTTGGTTTCGGTCGTATTGGTCAATTAGTTGCTGAACGCTTAAAACCATTTAACGTAACTATCCAACACTATGATCCAATCAATCAAAAAGATAACGAAAACTCAAGATTCGTTGAATTCGAAGAACTTGTGAAAACAAGTGATGCAATTACGATTCATGCACCATTAACACCTTCTACTGATAATTTATTTAATGAAGATGTATTAAATAAAATGAAAAAAGGTAGTTATTTAGTTAATACAGCTCGTGGTAAAATCGTCAACACTCAAGCATTAGTCAACGCTGTTAATAGTGGTCAAATTCAAGGTTATGCCGGCGACGTATGGTACCCACAACCAGCACCAGCTGACCATCCTTGGAGAACAATGCCTAGAAATGGTATGACTATTCATTATTCAGGTATGACTTTAGAATCTCAAAAACGTATTGAAGATGGTGTCAAAGATATTCTAAATCGTTTCTTTAATAATGAACCTTTCCAAGATAAAGATGTTATCGTTTCAAGCGGAAAAATTTCAAGCTCAAGCTATACTGCTAAATAATAGCACTTTAATACGTTTAATTAGATTTTAAAAAAAACTTTATTCAAATCACTCAACTATTTAAATCATGACAACCCTAAGTATAGTTTAATGAACGATGATATAACTTAAAGAGACTTCGCTATGAAAAGCGCCATTCTCGACTTAATAGCGTACATGTACTCTTTGATAGCTTCAGTAGATGTCTTATGGCGAGTTAATCAACGTTATACCTTTCCCAAAATCAAAAATGTTATCAGCCATGTAAGATCCCTGTTCGCTTACAAAAGACATTGAAAGAGCTTTTTCTTACCCTTGATATTACAGAATTAAATTAAATAATCTCAATTATTTTCTACCCCTTCCCCTGAGAAATAATTGAGTTGTTAAATCCCTAAAATTATTGTTATCCCTGTTCAAATAGAAAGCGAGAGGTGGCCTCCCTGAACCATCTCTCGCTTTATCTTATTTATCAGTTTTGTTTTTTCTTTTTTGCTTAGATACTTTTATCATAAATTTTGGTATACTCATCATTCTGCCTATACGCTTCCAATCTATAAGCAAACGATATACCCATTCAATATTCAGCTTTTGAAACAATTTTGGGGCACGCTTTTTCGCCCCACTTAAAACTTCAAATGAGCCACCTACGCCCATCATAACAGTTTGATTAAATTTGGAATTATGTTTATGAATCCATTCCTCTTGTTTCGGGAATCCCATTCCAACAAAAATGTAGTCAGGATTAAAACTAGTTATTCTTTTGACCACCGTTTCATCCTCTAGATTAATATATCCATGATGGTAAGCGAACGTCACATTAGAATATTTTAAGTGTAATTTACGTTCAGCCGCTTCGATAATTTCATTTTTTGAACCAAGTAAATACACACGCTGATGATTTGCATGAGCTATTTTCAAACATTCTTCAAGCAACTCAATCCCTGGCACTCGACGTCTCAGAGGTTGATTTAATCGCTTTGATGCTTTAACCACTCCAGTTCCATCAGCTACAACATAATCCGAACTATTAATTAAATCCATATACGAAGGATGTTCAGTTGCATAAACAACAATTTCAGGATTAGCCGTTACTATAAATAAATTACTTTCAGTTTTATTTTCGAAAAATGATTTGATATTCTCAATCATTTCCAACATCGTAGTATTATTGAATTTTACGCCCAGCACGTTGACTTTACTGTTATTAAATTGCTCGTTATTCATCAAATTTGCCCCACTTCACTTCGTGTAGTCATTTATTAATTAAAATTAAATATAGAAGTATTAATAGTACTATGCTTAAAAATGTACCGTCTATTTTACCACATCCAAAATTAAACAAGAAATCTTTAATCCTTAAATTACATCTAAAGTCTAAAGGCTAATTCCTGCTTTGTCATTTATAATATTAAATAAATGAACATATTTAAATTTATTTATTCGAGGTTAATCATGTCCTATCTAGAGAACTTTTTCACAACAGTTATTCATTTAAATATTTATCTCATCATTGCCATTGGAATAATATATATCTTTATTCATCAAAACAGACATAACGGTATCATTCGATTTCTAGATGTCTATTTGAACTATATACCAGTTTTAACTCATGAGTTTGGTCATGTATTATTTAATCGTCTTGCAGGTGGACGAGCTAAAGATCTAGTTATCGTTACAAGTCCCACTGAAAGACAAACAACATTACAACAAGGCTATGCTATCACTCAATCTAAAGGTTATTTGGGTCAATTCATAACCACAATTGGGGGTTACTTAATGCCACCCATCATGTTTTTAATTGGATTAGTGGCTGCGCATTTTGAACATCCAAGTATTTTTCTAGTCACATATCTCTTGATTTTTATTTATTTTTTAATATTAACCTCTCGAAAACTATCACCTATTTTTGTCATTCTGTTAATCAGTATACTCTTATACTTTTTAGTCCAGCATAACCATACAATGATGGTGTATGACATCGTCTCGTTAAGTTATCATCTTATTTTAGGCGTTTTACTAGGTGAAATTATTCAATCTTCATGGACAATATTTAATCTTACCTTCCAACGACCTAAGCCAAGTTGGGACGGCAGTGCTTTAACTGATATCACTAAAGTACCTACAATCATTTATAGTACGATATGGATTGCCTTCAACCTCTATACGATCTATTTACTCATTAAATACACGATTTTATAAAAAAGCTTAAGCTCTTAATGATTCAAAGAACGCTCATTAAGAACTTAAGCTTTTATTGTTTTTCGGCAAAAATATTCATTGCATTTTCATAACTTAAAATAGTTACATTTTCATTTCGTTTAATAATAATTACTTTATTAGTATCATCTTTCGAAACGATTTCTACCGTATTGCCTATATAGATATCTTTACTTGAAAGGTATACAAGTAAGTCTGTCTTATCGCGCACTCTTCTGACTATAACATTGTCACCAGGTTCGAATTCTAAGATAGACGTTGTATAGAGTTCTTTATAATGATGGTCACGTGGAATCACGCCACCATGAGGACATGTTTTAGGAAAATTTAACGTTTTATCTAAGCGTTCCACAAACAAATCAGAAATTCGGTGTTCAAGAATTTCTGCCTCTTGATGCACCTCTTCCCAATTGTATTGCAATATTTCTATTAAAAATAATTCTAGTAAACGATGACGTTTAATAATATCAAGTGTTCGGTCTAAACCTTCTTTAGTTAAACGTGCACCTTTATAATGTTTAGTTTCTACATAACCTTCCTTTTCCAAGCGTCCTATCATTTCACTGACAGATGGGGGTTTAATATTTAGAAATTGAGATAGTTGTTTATTAGATACAAAGGATACATCGCCGTCATTCGTTAAAATTGCTTTTAAGTAATCCTCTTTTTCTTCAGTTAACATCATTTCACCTCACACGCATTCACCTTATTGTATCACGAATTCACTTGACATGTTAAAACTTCAACGTTTATTATAAAATAAATTAGGTTAGCCTAAACTTTTTATTAGGAGGTTATAATTTTGCTAAAAATTGATCAATTAAATTTATTTTTAGGGAAAAAGCATGTCCTTAAAGACGTGTCATTCTCATTACCTATATGTGGTGAAATCGTCGGCATCGTAGGTCCCAATGGAGCAGGTAAATCATCAATGCTCAAAGCTTTTATCGGGGAATTTAAAGCGACGGGAACTAGATTGTTATACGATCGCCCTATACATACTCAACTCAGATATATTACTTACATTCCTCAAAAAGCTCAATTAGATTTAGACTTCCCTATCAAAGTAGAACAAGTGGTGCTTTCAGGATGTTATCAAGACATTGGGTGGTTTAAACGTCCAGAAATTACTGAGCGAGCGAAACTCAACCAATTACTTAAAGATTTAGAATTAGATGATTTGCGTCATAGACAAATTTCAGAATTAAGTGGTGGTCAATTACAACGTGTACTTGTTGCGAGAGCATTAATGAGCGAGAGTGATATCTATTGTTTTGACGAGCCTTTTGTAGGTATTGATATCTACAGCGAAGAATTAATAATGAAAAAAATTAAGCATCTTAGACATTTAGGTAAGTTGATATTAATTGTACATCACGATTTATCAAAAGCTGAGGAGTACTTTGACCGTATTTTATTACTCAATCAATCCTTAAGATATATAGGACCACCAAAAGAAGCTTTAACTTCTGAACGATTGAATGCAACTTTCATGAATTTTGATAATGATTTATCACCACTTCAATCGTCACAGTTACAAGGGAGTGCGTGTTAAATGTTAGACTTCTTTAATCATTTACTCAGTTATCAATTTTTAAATCGTGCATTAATCACTTCTATATTAGTAGGGATTGTGTGCGGTACTGTAGGAAGTATTATCGTACTTAGAGGCCTGTCTCTAATGGGAGATGCAATGAGCCATGCGGTGTTACCAGGCGTTGCGCTATCTTTCCTATTCAATATTCCAATGTTCATCGGTGCATTAGTAACAGGTATGATTGCCAGTCTTTTTATTGGTTTTATTACTTCTAAAAGCAAGACAAAACCAGATGCAGCGATAGGTATTAGTTTTACTGCATTTCTAGCAACAGGAGTCATTATTATAAGTTTAATCAATAGTACGACAGATTTATACCATATTTTATTTGGTAATTTACTGGCTATAACCAATCAATCATTTTGGACAACTATCATTATCGGAATGAGTGTGCTAACACTTATAGTTGTATTTTATCGACCTTTAATGATATCTACTTTTGACGCAACATTTAGCCGTATGAGCGGTTTAAACACAACACTCATCCATTATTTCGTCATGCTTTTACTAGCACTTGTCACAGTTGCAAGTATTCAAACGGTCGGAATCATACTTGTAGTGGCTTTACTTATCACTCCTGCATCAACTGCATTTTTGATTAGTAAACAATTGTACAGCATGATGATTATTGCCAGTCTTATTAGTATTATCAGTTCAATTACCGGACTATATTTTAGTTATATATATAACGTCCCAAGTGGTGCTACAATCGTGATTTGTACATTTACTATTTACGTTATAACGTTAGCAATTACGAGAATGAATAACAGACAGAAAAGAGGCGCTTTAACATGAAGAAGATTTTTGCTTTAGCATTAATATTTATCATGATTCTTGCCGCGTGTGGGAATCAACATAACAAGGATCATAGCTCTACCGAAGGTAAGTTAAAAGTTGTAACAACCAACTCAATTTTATATGACATGGTCAAACATGTCGGCGGTGATAAGGTCGAAGTCCATAGTATTGTACCAGTCGGTCAAGACCCTCATGAATACGAAGTAAAACCCAAAGACATTAAAGCTTTAACTGACGCAGATGTTATTTTCTATAATGGGTTAAATCTTGAAACAGGAAATGGTTGGTTTGAAAAAGCGCTCAAACAAGCAGGCAAATCTACTAAAGACAAGAGCGTTGTTGCTACATCTAAAGATGTTACACCTATTTACTTAAACGGTGAAAATGGTAACAAGAACAAACAAGATCCACATGCTTGGTTAAGTTTAGATAACGGTATTAAATACGTTAAAACAATTCAACAAACGCTAATTCAACATGATAAACAAAATCAATCTACGTATAAAAACCACGGAAAAACTTACTTAGCTAAACTCAAAAAGTTAAATAAAGAGAGTAAAAACAAATTCAATGATATTCCTAAAGTGCATCGAGCTATGATGACTAGTGAAGGTGCATTTAAATACTTTGCTAAACAATTTAAAGTGAAGCCAGGCTATATTTGGGAAATCAATACTGAAAAGCAAGGTACACCAGGACAAATGAAACAAGCTATTCGTTTCGTTAAAGACAACCATCTCAAACATCTATTAGTTGAAACAAGTGTGGATAAAAAAGCCATGCAAAGTTTATCAGAAGAGACAAATAAGGATATCTATGGAGAAGTATTTACAGATTCTATAGGTAAAGAAGGCACTAAAGGTGATTCATACTACAAAATGATGAAATCCAACATCGAGACAATTCATGGCAGTATGAAATAACTAGAAATACACGGATGAACACGTAAGAAAGTGTAGAAGATTAATCATAAGTCATGTTCATCCGTGATAATTCTAGAACTTTTATATATTATTTTTATTTTGTAACTAGCAGTCCCATATCGTGTGTTTTTTCATTTATATTACCCTCCTATAATATAAACTACATCTTTTTTACACACGATATGGTGGTGTTAGTTAAGGGGATATTTCGCAAACTTATTTGAGCCCCACTCTCTCACGAATTACAGAGTAAATATTTTAGCGGAAATCACTCATTCTTTTTGTTGTTTTCGAGCGATAAACAATGGAAGGAAACTAACAATGTGCTACTAATCTTAACATCTCAATCAATCCTCGAGTAGTACATAACAGTTCTATTCAACTCTGAGTAGTTACTGAAGCCACAAATAATCACTTGATGTGATAGCTTCATCTATCACTAAGCTACCTCCATGGATATTCAATCCTCCCCCATGGAGACATTAGTTGCACTAATTATGTTGAGATTAGTGCAACTTTTTTTATGATGATATATGTAAAAGAGCCCTCACCACTTTATGAGTGAGGGCTCTTTTTTAGAAAGTTTATAAACAAACGTATATTTTTTATCATGTCATACTATCAACGATAACCATTTCATCATAGTTAATAGATTCTCTAAGCTTCAATGCTGTACCTTCTGTAATTTCTTCATCTTCTATTAATTCACGAAGAATTCGACGTTGTTCTCTTAAAGCATTCAACTTAATTCTAGTAATCGTATCTTCACTTTGAGAATTGAAGAAATTATTCGGAGTTAAGTTATCTATACGCATAAGATAACCATCGCATATCATACCAATCTCTAGTTTGTTATCTGTTGTTGCCTCTTTAGACAATCTACTTACTACATTGTAATGAACTAATTTATTTATTTTACCTAATTCAAGTAAGTTATCTGTAACACTTAAAGAAGATGCAGAATTTATTTTAGTTTTAACACGGCGTTTCAATAACATTCCTCTTAAAACAACTGTAATCCTTCTAAATAGTGACGCTTGTTTGTAGACTTGTGTACGTTCAGCATAGCGCATATAGTTTTCAAGTACACTATCTGTAATCTCACCATCATCAACAAGTTGTTCTAATGTTTTTGTTTCTACATTAAACGCAATTTTTTGAAGACGTTCTAACTCTTTAGAGTTTTCATCTTCCTTTTCAACTGTTTTAAGGAAAGTGAGTTTATCATGATATTCTTTAATCACATTTCCATAACGATAACTTGTTTCAAATGTAGATTTCTGATTTAAATAATCAATCACATGTTCCAAAATATATACTCTTGCTTCTTTGAATGTCATATTACCTAATTTCACTTTTGGTTTATTAGGCGTAACTAAAGGAAGTAATACTTGAGCAATGACCAAGCTAATGATGACCATTCCTGACGCAATAAATAATAAATCATTTCTATAATGGAATGAATGATGATTTGCCAAGTAATAAGGTAATGTTAATGCGATTGCTAGTGAAATTGTCCCGTGTACACCGCAAAGCGTCATAATAAGTGCATATAAGCTTCTCTTAGGTTTTTTCTCTGGGGCTTTATCGTCATCGTCTTTTGATATCATTTTCTGGAAAGGACTGACTGATAAATAGAAATAAGGATAAAGCACATATACCCATACAAATCTGAAGAGGTATACCGCTAAAGCGACTAGTACAGTGATAACTACTAAGAATAGTAAATTATGTGGTTCTGTCTTAATAATCTTCACAATAACCTCAGGTACTAAGAAACCTAATATTGAAAAGACAAAACCATTTAAAACATAACCTAGAATATTCCATGTGTGGTTATAACTCATTTGTAATTGTGTACGTGTTTGAGCGATACGATCTCGTTCAAATCCATGGACGAGTCCGGCTACTACAGCTGCGATAATACCTGACGCATGAAACAGTTCTGCAATGAGATATGTCACAAATGGCGTTAATAACTGTATAAATGTGAACATATTAATATTCTCAATGCCTCGTCTCATTAGAGTTAAACGAAAACGAACAAGTGCCATACCTATAAGTAAACCTACAATTGCCCCACCTATAGATGCAATTAAAAATTGTTGTACCGCATCGAAAAGTGAAAACGTACCTGTGACTAATACGCCTACAGCAATTTTAAATGAAATGATACCGGCTGCATCATTAAGTAATGATTCACCTTCAAGAATCGTCATCGCACCTTTAGGCAACACCTTACCGTTAGTGATTGCTTGAACTGCTACAGCATCTGTAGGACAGAGAATTGCTGCAATTGCAAAGGCTGCACCAATCGGTAGTTCGGGCCAAATCCAATGTACGAACAATCCTACACCAATCACTGTTGTAATAACGAGACCTAAAGCCATCATCATTACAGGTTTAATATACTTTCTTAAATGTACTCTTGAAACGTTAACCCCTTCTACAAATAATAATGGGGCAATTAATGTGACCATAAATAGTTCTGAGTCAAAGTTAAATTCAACTGGAATTGGAGTGAGGTATAAAATCATTCCAAGAACGATTTGAATAAACGCAAGAGGTACCTTTGGTATGAAAGTATGGACAAAGGAGCTTACGATAACTACTGTAGTAAAAATAAGTAAAGTTTCAAATATCTCCAAACTTTCACCTCTTTATTATTTTTTAATTGAAAATTAAGTAACCAATAGCACATATATGCCTATTTACACATTGCATATAAGAGAGATGCATCATTTGAATGATCTACATTAGAGGAAGATAACAAGAAGAAAAAAAGAGATTGCTTATTCTTATTGCTTAAATATATTAAGTATAAATTGATTATTTAGAATATTTTATCTATTTCAATGATGCATATTCCAGTTATCAGTGAAATCAAACATGAACATTTTCATTAAAGATAATCACAAATTCGTTTCATCAAACGAGAAAATGTTTATGTGTAATCTCATTGAACCAACATTTTACTACTTAATTTTACAATTATTCTTATTTATAATTTTATCATTAATTGTATCAATGCTTAAATAAATAGCTCTCTTCTCTTCCATATTCATACTTCAGTCTTATATAAAAAAAGAAAACCGTTAACATATATAGATTAACTCTTATACGTTAACGGTTATGATTAATTCTCATTGTCAAATTTTCTCTCTTTTTCACGTTCTTTATAATAAAGTTTTTCCCTACGTTGTTCTCTTAGTTTCGCACGAGATTTTAATTCTTCAGGTGAATTAAACTCATTTTGACTTAACAATATTGAAGATTGCCTAGGGACGTCATCTTTTCGGTACATATACGCACCGTTACGATAGGCAGCACGCGCTACCAAATGCATTCCAACAGGAGAAGTAAGGTTGATGAAAACCAATGATAAAAGTAAACGAACGCTAAAGAATCCTTGATTGACCGTAAAATATATTAAGACACCAATAATAGTTAATAATACTGATAAAGTTGAACTCTTTGTAGAGGCGTGACTACGTAAAAAAACGTCTTGGAACTTTACAATACCAATCGCACTAATCAATGCAATGATACTTCCTAAAAATATAAATATCGCTGAGATGAGACTAACGATTTCTTTTGTTATTTCCATTAAAGACTCGACCTCCTCCGATAAATCTAGAAATAGATACCGAACTAACAAATGAAATAATGGCAATGAGCATAATTGAGTCTAGGAACGAAACCGAATTATATACGACACTCAACACACCAACTATAGACATTACAACTGCACTTGTCGCATCAAATGAGACCACTCTATCAGCTGTTGTTGGTCCTTTAATTAATCTGAAAAGGCACACGAGTAAAGCAACACCAAATATAATTAATGCACTTATAATTAAACATTGTGTGATTAACGTTATCATCGTGTCACCTCCAAAATTAAATCTTCATACTGTTTAATACTTCTTAAAAGATTTTGCTTGTCTTTTTCAGAAACATCAATACTATGGATAAAGAACTTATTCGTATCTTTAGAAATGCGAATCACTGTTGAACCCGGAGTGATAATGATTAAAATAGTTAAAAATGTAATTGCCCAATCATTCTTTAGAGAAGTCTCATAAGAAAGTAAACCAGGATTCATTTCTTTAGTTTTAAACAGAATATAATTAATCGTACTAATACTTGATGTTAATAGTTGATAGAGATATATTGCTAAAAATTTAATCGCTACCCATATCTTTTTGAGATAAAATTCTTCACCAAAGAACCTATGAAGGATATAGATGACAATTAAACCAATTAAAAATCCTGAGAAGAAGGTTGTAAATTTAAATTCATCCTCGTCTTGGAATAAAACCCAAAGGAACGCGATGACAATATTAAGTACGACTTGTTTCATCTATTTTTCAACCTCCTTCAAATGCGAATTAACATTCTCTTGGAAAACATGTTCTTTCATATTGAGGTTTGTAGCATTATCAGTCACTTTTAAGACAACTGGTGCAGCAATACCCATAGCAAGTACAACGGCAACTAGAATACCAAGAATACCTTTACGATGAGGAGGAATCTCTTTGAATTTGACCTCTTCACCATCAGTATCGCCAAAGTACATTACAAACATGACTCTAAACAGACTATACATCGCTAGAAGACTAGTCAGAATCATTAAAGCAAGACCAATATAATTACCGTTTTGAATCGCACCTTGGAATATAAGCACCTTACCTGGGAAACCACTAAACGGAGGTACACCACCTATTGCAAATACCATCACAATAAATGCAACACCAAAGAAGGGTTCCCTTTTGGCTAAACCACTTAAATACTGATAATTTCTAAAGCCAGAAATATAAACAAGACTACCTATAATAAAGAAAAGTAACGTTTTAACGATAATATCATTTGATAAATAGAAAATTGCACCATTCACTCCAGCATGTGTATGAGATCCTAATCCTAGGATAATAAAACCAATCGATAATATAACTTGATAAGCAGCAATTTTCTTAATATCTTTATAAGCGATTACACCAAATGCACCGATTAGCATCGTAATACATGACATAAAAACGAGTAATGGATGTGTGATACCAGGATGATGATCAAATAATAAGGTGAAGAAGCGGATTAACGCGTATGCGCCGACCTTTGTCATCAACGCTGCAAATAAAGCTGCAAGTTCTGTATTGAGCACAGCATAAGCTTTAGGCAACCACATAAATATCACTAAAGCAGCTTTAGAACTAAAAGCGACTAAAAAGACGAGTGAGATAATCGTGATAGTTTGATTACTTTCCATATGGTTCAAGCGTGATGCAATATGAGAGAAATTTAAGGTACCAACAGTCTTATATAACATACCGATACCTAATAAAAACAACCATGAGCCAATAATGTTAAGTACTACATAAATAATGGCAGCACGTAACTGTTCAACTGATTGGCCTAATGTTACAAGCACAAATGACGCGAGTAACATAATCTCAAACATAACGTATAAGTTAAATAAATCTGAGGTTAAAAATGAACCTATTACACCAACAGTAAGTAATAAGATAAAAGTTGGTAAATGGAAAAGATTTACACGCTTTTCACCTCGACCAAATCCATAAGCCATAATTAGCGTCACAACAAATGACGATACTGTAACCATGAGTAAGCTTAGTGAATCGCCAAGGAATTGAATACCAAATGGTGCTTTCCAACCACCAAAATCTAATGTGATTGGCTTATGGTTCACAACATAGATAAGCAATGCTAAAGAAATTAAAGTCGAAACAATCATAGTCGTAATTGAGAGTATTTTCGATGTTTGATTTTTATTTTTTATAAAAACTAGAATCAAAGCACATAAAAAAGGAAGAAGCATTGGCATAATCAATAAGTTACTCATCATCTTCTTCACCCCTCAATGCACTAATTTCATACTCTTTCGTCACGCGATATGTTCGGTAAATTAATACGAGTAAGAATGCAGTCATACCAAATCCAATTACAATCGCAGTAAGTACAATGGCTTGTAATAATGGATCTACAAAATTCGAATGATTATTTTGAATTAATGGTTCAGACATATGTGGACCATATTTGCCCATACTCATAATAATTAAATTACCTGCATGAGTATAAATAGAAATACCAATAACAATACGTATTAAATTAATGGATAGAATCATGTACGTTCCTATAAATACTAAAAATCCTATCACTAGTAAAAGTATCAAGTTCATGACTTACCACCACTTATTGACAACATAACTGTCACAATAACACCTACCACTGTAAGTAATACGCCTAATTCAAATAACGTTACAGTCGTAACGTGCACATGTCCTAATAATGGAAAGGCCACATTAGCTTCAGTTTGGTATAAGATTGGTTTACCAAAGAACATAGGAACTACTGCCGTACACACAGATACTAATGATCCAATAATCATTAATTTCTTAAAATCTATAGGTAAACTAATCAATACTTCTTTAACATCAAAGGCAAGGAACATAAGGATAAAAGCTGAACTAAAGATAAGGCCGCCAATAAATCCACCACCTGGATTATTATGTCCTGCAAAGAAAACATAAAATCCAAATGTTAATAGAATGAAAACAACAATCTTAGTGACCGTTTTTAATACCACATCATTCTCTTTCATCTTGTCCCCTCCTATCTTTGTAATTAAGTAGTGTGTAGATACCTAAACCTGCAATGATTAATACTAATCCTTCAAATAAAGTATCTAACGCTCTGAAATCACCTAATATAGCATTAACAATATTTTTGCCACCTGTTAATTTATAGGCATCTTCATAGAATTTTGAAATCGATGGCATACCATCCGCTTGCTGAGCGATAAAAATTAGAGAAACAACAGAAACAGCCATTATAAGTGAAACTACAATTTTAAGCGTCTCCTTCTTCAAGTTTGCTTTTGCTCTTGGAATATTTGGTAATCTTGAAAAGCTCACGATAAACAATATCGTCGTAATGGTTTCAACCACTAATTGTGTGAGAGCTAAATCAGGTGCCTTCATTGCAATGAAGTAAAGCGTCACTGCAAACCCGATAATACCGTTTAAAATAACCATCGTTAAGCGTTGACGTATAAATATAAGAGAAATACCGATGATTACTGTAACGATTGATAAGATAATCTCGAGCGGTCCAAAAGATGAAACATGTAAATCATGAACTTTAGGGAAACCAACCGAAAGATAGCCATATGCAATAATTGCTACAAATATGAGTAACGTAATCATAATATAATAATTGAGTTTAGCACTCATTAAGCTTCTTATTCCATAACCTGAATAAGATTCAAACTCTCTATAAACACGTCGATAAGTATCTGTGATTGAAGCTTGTTTAATCATTCGATGTGTCAATGATTTCCAATTTATAGCAAGTGCTAAAATAATTCCTGACACAATAACGATGACACTTAATATTAATGGAAGGTTGATACCGTGCCATTGTGAAATGTGAGGTGCTACGCTGTCTACTTGAGTTCCAACACCAGATACCGATCTTAATGCAGGTATAAGTATATTATGTCCGAAAACGTTAGGTATAAAGAATACAATTGGTATAAGTACCATAAGAATCATAGCAGGTAAACTAAACAACCATGGTTCGTGAATACTTTTCTTAGTAAACTTTTCAGTATTAAATTGTCCCCAAAATGTTTCTTTAACCATGTAAAGTGCATAAGTAAAAGTAAAAATACTTGCTATCACACCTAATGCAACAACTATGATAGTAAGGCTAATTCCAAACTGATCTAGTTCAATAGCTTTTACAAGTGAATCAAAGAACATTTCTTTACTAAGGAAACCATTTAAAAATGGGACCCCTGCCATAGAAAGAGCAGCTAGCAACATAACAATGTGCATCTTAGGAAAGACATGACGCATCCCATTGAGTGAACGAATGTCTCTCGTACCTGACTCGTGGTCAATAATACCAACACCCATGAACAATGCACATTTAAAAACAGCATGGTTCATCAAATGAAATAAGCCAGCAAAAAGGACTAATGCGTAAAACTCTGACAAATGATCTGAGGTATGTTGTGCATAGCCCCCACCTATACCTACCATAGACATAATCATACCGAGTTGACTGATAGTAGAATAAGCTAAAATGCCTTTAATATCATATTGTCGTAATGCGGTAAGCGAACCAAAAAGCATGGTTATAAGTCCTACAAACGTAACAATATATACATATATATCACTTAGTCCTAATAATGGCGTAAACCTAAACAGTAAGAATATACCAGCTTTAACCATAGTCGCTGAATGAAGATATGCACTCACTGGCGTAGGTGCAGCCATCGCTTTCGGTAACCATATATGAAATGGAAATTGAGCTGATTTTGTAAATGCTCCCAATAATAGCATGAGCATCATTGGGATATACAATGGATGCTTCTCAATCGCATGACGTTGAGCTAGTATTTCTGAGATATTATTTGTACCGGTAATGATGTATAACATAATAAAACCAGTTAATAACGCTAATCCACCAAATACGGTAATCATAAATGATTGAATAGCCCCGAGTTGACTATTACCATTGTTATACCAATAAGAGATAAGCAAGAAAGAAGACACACTCGTTAATTCCCAGAAAACATACATTAATATGGTGTTATTCGCAATAACGATGCCAATCATACTAAACATAAATAATAATAAATAGACAAAAAATCTAGGCAGATTATCAGTTTGAGGTGATAAGTATTGTGTAGCATAGAAAAATACACCTACACCTATAAGAGAGATAATCAAACCAAACATTAAACTTAATCCATCTAATTTCATATCTAAATTGATATCTATTGAAGACATCCATGGAATATGAATAGAAGTGAAATGATGGTGATAGACATTTGGTATTTGTGTAATGAAATAAAAAGATGAAATGATGGGCGCTAGTAACGACAAGTAACCAGCATATTTTTTAAGTATTTGATGACTCAAAGTGAGTAAAACTAGAATCATCACAACTATTAGCACGCCCAAAAGGTACATCAGACTCATTTAAAGCCTCCTTTAAATATATTTTTTTATAAGTTGAGTGCAATCACAGTTTGATGAATCGATTTATCTTGAATCCCAATAAATTTTATAGTTTCTTGAGTTGTTTGATGTCCCAAATATTTCTGAATAATTGAGATTGAAATGCCTGCTTGATAGGCATGATAGGCAAACGTCTTTCTTAATGTAGTCAGTCCAATATGTTTCATACCTAATTGTTCAGCAGCACGATTTATTATTCTATAAGCTTGTTGTCTTGAAAGACATTGATGCGTCCTCGTAGATTGAAAAATAAGTTCTTCATCTTCCAATTTACAATCCTCTATGTAAAGTTTTAATTCGTTTCGCAATTCAGATGGCAACTTAATTTTAATAGTTGGCTCATCATCTATTATCCAAGATGTTTTTATATTCCCTATTTCAGAAGTTTTAAGGTACTTTACTTTCATATTTAACAAATCTGTCAGTTTAATTCCTGTATGAATTGCGAACTTAAAAAACAAATAATCCCTCTGTGACCGTGCTTGTAATACTTGATACATTTGATGAATCTCTTCTTTATATTTAATTGGGTCTACTTGATTCATACGTCCTCCTTATTAAGGTTTCTCATTTAATGATATATGATATTTAAGTTACATCAAAAATTTCTGCCTGAAATTTAGAAATAAAGTGACCTTTTTTTCATTTTCAAACGATATATAAAGTGAAAGGAGGTGCTAAAGATGAATGAAATTAATCAAGTGACTGCACTCTTTACACAAGTTAAACATGACTCTGAAGGGAAAGTAGTCGAACATAAACGTCGTTTCTCTAACTTAAATCCATCTACGTCTAATGATCAAATAAGAACTTTCAGTAACATTATTGAGCGTTTAACTGGAGAAAAGTACGACAAAGTTGAAGTCACAAAGACAGAAGCATTAATCTAAGGAGGAGTAGGAATATGTCAAAAACGTTAGAACTCATCTTTAAAACGAGTTTAGACAAGCCAGTAAAATTACAGTTAACAAAATTTGACGCTGTTTTGACAGAACAATTAGTTAAAGAAAGTATGAATCAAATTTTAGAATTAGGCATTTTAAAATCAAATGTAGGTAAACCTGTCAAAGCTTATTCAGCTCAAATCATTGATAAGAATACGACTATCCTTTTCGAAGATAAAAAATAAAAAGTCATAGGGAGAATTGTTTCTTACTAACAAGTACATCATTAATGAGAGAAAAAAAGAATCATTAGTGATGTTTTTTATTACTATTATATGCATTATACATATATATTCTTAAACTAGAAAATTAAAATGTACCATAATACATAATCAAACATTCTATTTAGATTCAAGTATATGAGTGGTATCATATTATTATTAATTCGAGAAAGTGGGTATCACAAATGATATTCTTATACCTCTTAGGTATATTTGTGGGAATGTTGCTTCCTATTCAAACCTCAGTTAACTCAAGGTTAAGTCAATTTACACGTTCATCATTTTACGCCTCAACCATCTCTTTTGCGGTAGGAACGTTATGTTTATTAATCCTTAACCTTATTATTAATCCACATGTATTTACAACCTCATTCTTCTCAGGACAGACATTTAACTATACATGGTTTGTTGGAGGATTACTGGGCGTTATATTTTTAACAGGAAACCTATTATTATTACCTAGATTAGGTGCTGCGCTTACAGTAGTCATCACTGTAACAGGACAAATACTTATGGGTGTAGTCATAGATACATTTGGATTATTTGGTGCTTCACAACAACAATTTACATTTTTTAAAGCAATTGGGATTATTTTTTTAATCTTCGGTATTCTTTTAATGAATTACGTCCCGAATCGTAAAATCCATCATAAAACCAATTCAAACTTCATCTTATGGTTAGCGATTGGACTCGTATTTGGCTCGGCACCACCGATCCAAACTACAATTAATAGCGCACTTGCTCAACAGACACATTCTTCAATCTTTGCGTCTTTAGTATCATTTACGATAGGTACGACAGCTTTATTCATTTTAACTTTACTTTTTAATCGCACTTTAAAAATTAGAATTACACATGATGTGCTTGGACGCATTAAGCCTGTCTACTTTATCGGTGGTATGTTAGGCATGGCTTTTGTTACTGCTAATATTATCCTTATGCCTTTTTTAGGTGCTGCGCTCACAACGATTGTCGCAATGCTAGGCCAAATGATTATGGGAATTATAATAGACCATTTTGGTTTAATGGGCTCTCCTAAAAATAAAATTACAGCACGTAAAGTGTGTGGGTTAATATGTATTGCAATCGGAATTATTCTATTACGTTTATTTTAAAGTCTACCTTATATCATTCTTTTAAATTAATCTTTATCTTATTAAAATTCTAAGCTCTACAGGTAGAGCTTAGAATTTCTTTATTTTTGAAGTGAATAAATAACCTTTTTTCAATTATTGTAAAAATTAGAAAGAATGAAAGAGTTATCTTTTGATTATAGGTAAAAAACTATTTAGAAATAAATTAATATTGTATAATATTTTTATCATAACATCATGAGGTGAACATCTATGAATAATAAGCGCATTATTCTTATACTATTAATTCTAGTTTTAGTTCTTACAAGTTTAGGTTTTGGTTATCATACTTATTCGAAAATACGATCAGATGATAATAATTTAAAGTCTACTCAAATCATTAAAGCTCAGCCTAAACGGTTACTTACCGCGGATGGCATTCAAACTCCTTTCCAAAGCTACTCTATCTACTTCAATCCTTCACAAGGACAAATCAGCCGCTTCTTAGTTAAACATCAAGATAAAATATCCGCCAAAAGACCGATTTTTGAATATTATAATTACGAAAAGGACCAAGAATTTAAAACACTTAAAGGTGTTCTTAATCAAATTCAACTCCCCAATCATATACCTTCATATTTAAAAAACAATCCTTTCTTAACCTCACCGTTACTGTATTCTCAGCTTCTTCAAACTCAAAATTATATTCATACAACCCACTTCTCTCCTATTAATGGAAGGGTCTCTATCACCAATCGTTACCCTTCAAAAGCAACTGATAAGATAATGCAAATTGATAGCGAGGAAAAGGTTATTCATGCTAATATATCAGAATCTGATATAAATTTATTAAAAATAAATCAAAATATTTCTGTAACTACTCGTGATAAAATTCAATTCATTAGTAAAGTGAAAGAAATTGCAACAGTACCAACTAAGGTGAAAAATAATACTTCTTATTACCAAGTAGTATTAACTACCAAAGCTAAGTATCCTATCGGCACACATTTTAAAGTAACTTTAATGTCTAATGATATCGAGCTACCACAAAAAAGTATTATAGATAACAAATTTATTTTAGTAATGAATAATAAAAAAATTGTAAAAAGAGAAATAAAATATAAAAAATCTTCTAAAAGTGGGTATATCACTATAACAAGTGGTTTAGCTCTTAATGAGAATGTAATTAAGCATCCTACTAATAAAATGGTAAGCGCTTTTAGTCATTAAAAGTTGAAAATAACATTTCAAAATGTTTACTTTTCAGCATTATTTTTATTAAATTTAGAAAAATTATAAATATTTGTAATATTTTTGAATAAGGCAAATGCTATTTTACTAATTCAATCATAATGTACAAACAATAATTAGTTTTATAAACACTTATTTGTTTACTTCTTATTTTTATTTAGTTATAATTAACTAAATAATATAGCATTAAATATATTTCTTAAAATTTTATTTAATACTAAATTATGGCAGACACTTCGTATTTTTTCAAAAAAATAGATACAAATTAATAAATTCGGGTAGAGTATTCATATAGATCTTAATTTAATAACATACAAAACTTGCTGAGTCATGTTATATGGGTCTTTAATGTTTACGCTATAAATAGGGAGGTTTCAATAATGGCTATTTCAAAAATTAATGACTGCTTTGAATTATTAGCTATGGTCACTTATGCTGACAGATTAAAAAGTATTATTAAGAAAGAATTCTCAATCAGTTTTGAAGAATTCGCTGTTTTAACTTATATTAGTCAAAATAAAGAGGAAGAATATTATCTTAAAGATATTATTAACCACTTAAATTATAAACAGCCTCAAGTGGTAAAAGCTGTTAAAAACTTATCTCAAGAGGATTACTTCAATAAAAAACGTAACGAACACGATGAAAGAACAGTTTTAATCTTAGTTAACTCTAAACAACGTAAAAAAATTGACGAGCTATTAAAACGAGTTAACAAACGAATCACTGAAGCGAACGACGATAACGAAGTTTAATATGAAATTTGACGAGAGTAAGATAGAAATCTGATTCTTAGGGTTTCATAATCTTACTCTCTTTTTGTGGGGATATATATTTGAAAATACAATGTGTCTGACACAAATAATAAAAGGCGACCAAATATAATTTTGATCGCCTTTTTTGATATATATTTATGAAATGTAATACTAAATACTTATTTTAAATAATTTTAAATATAGTGAAAGTTATGCATTTTCCTCTAACTTAATAAAATCTAAGTAAATATCTAAAAACTTATCTGGTTCTTCTATATGTGGTGCATGTCCTGATTCATCAAAGATGTACTTTTTAATATTTTCAAAGTAACTATCAATACGAAAATGTGTTTTATCCATGATTAATGGATCATGTTTACCATTAACTAAAAGTGTTGGCACAGTTACTTTATGATGAACGTCCTTAATCATATCAACATGATTTAATAATGCCCTAACAGCAATTGCACTATCTTCAGGTGTCGGTCTACTATATAACTTCTGACGTTGATACCACTTCATAGTATTGTCTTGTTGTTTAAATAATTTAGGAAATAAAATAATCATTGCCTCTGCTTTATTAAAACCAGCAATTTCTTCTTGATTATCAACCATGAGTTTTGTGAATCCGTGAGTGATATCTTCCCTCTTAGCAGAGATTATTGTTAGTGAAATTGTTCTGTACTGATATGTTTCAGTGAACTCTCTTCCAATTATGCCCCCCATGTCATGTCCTAGAATATGTGCTGAACTCACATTTAATGCATCCATTAAATGACTTAAGTCCTCAACATGATCTTTTAAATCATAAGATTCTGATCGTGAGGATTTACCATGTCCTCTCACATCATAAGTTATCACTCTATGTGTTTGCTTGAGTTCATTTTTCAAATCCTGAAAGCCTGCTGAGTTACCGTCTAATCCATGAATTAAAATAATGGGGATGCCTTCTCCTTCATCACTATAAGCAAGTTCAATTTGATTGCAAGTTTGAATTTTATTCATACTGGCACCTCCCTTTAATAATTGTTATACCCAATTCGAATCATCGTTACGCCTTTAATTCAATGAACGAAGAATTAAATTATGATTCAATTAAATTAATTATTTAAAACAGAATCACTCTTATTCTTCAGTTTTTTAACGTGCATTCAACTTATTCTGACGAATTTTAAAACATAAAAAAAGCCTTACATATAGTTAACTTAAACAACTATATATAAGACTTCATCGAATTTAAGATTAAGGAAAATCTACGATCTCGTTCTCGCTGATAGTTTAATTGTATAAAAAATAATGAGTACCACTAATAATATCCAAATTGCTAACGAGAAAAATTGTGCAATTTCAGGATTTGTAATCATAGCATCTATCGTCTTCTGACAAAATAATAAACCAATTCCTGAAAATTCTAAGCGCTTAAAGAATATACCAATTAGACCCAAAATGATTCCAACAAAGAATACAAATTGATGTCCATAAATATTGATTGGTATAATCGCCCAATTAAAATGAAAACCTTGCATAATGACAAGAATTAAAGCGATGATAGCAATCACAATGCCTACCCACATCTCATATTTATTACTATATAGATAATTTTTCCTAGCTATCCTAGTATAGAGAATAATCGTGATAGGGAAAATCACAATACAATAAAATAAACTTATTCCAGTAATCGCTTGGAACTGTACATACTGTTTATCATATAAATAAGAAATAAGTATAAAATTAATGATAAAAAAGATGACGGGATTGAGTTGTAAAGCAAATAGATTACGTTGAATCGTTAATATAATTTGTGCTGGGGATTTACCTCTATATTCAATATAATCTTGATCTTTTTCTTCTGATTTTTTGATATCTGATCTGAATTTTTCTTTAATATCATCTATTAGATTTGGTGACATGCCTTTATGGCTAAAATAATCATTAATGTTTTCAAGCAATACTTTATCATTAGTACGCATGCATGATTAACTCCTTCTACATACAATCTTGATGCTAATACGAATTAAGCAATAAATTAAACTATTAATTTTCAGTTTAAAATTTTACCATACTCTACGCAATATTTCTCAAACCCCATATTAAACTTTAACTATCTTTAAATCAATGGACATAGTAAAAGGAGCAAAAGTGAAACGTCAATTTTAAAAATTTCATTTCATCTTTTTGCTCCCTATTCATATCTAATATAAAGTTATTCATACTTTAGAAATTAATTTCAAAAATTTTATATCGCCATTATTCTCTTATTTAGATAAATCAATGCGATAAAGTTTTACATTTTTATCTTTAGGTGAATTTGAACTAAATTGATAACTAGCTTTACCATTTTGGATGTAACCAAAGTTACCAGTTACTCTATTATAATGTACGCGACTTACCGCTTTGTTACCAAATTCATTTTTTACAGATTTATAAGATGGACCGTTAGCTTGATTGTAAGTCATAGACACACGAGTTACATGACCTCTATCTTTTTTACCATCTGCAGTTACAAGTAAGACACCTTTATGTGTTCTAAACTCATAATAATGTTCTGTTCCTTGTTGATTATATGAATAAATTGGATGACTATATTTATTTAATACGCTTTTAATTGAATCGCCGATTTTAACATTTTCTAATGATTGATCACCTTGAGTAATTTGTTGAACTGTTTGCATTGAGTTTCCAGATGCTGCTTCAGCGTGATGACCAGCGCTTACTCCTGTTAAAACTAATCCAGAAACAAGTAATGATGTCATTAGCTTTTTCATAAGCACTCTCTCCTTTATTTCAATATCTCTATTTTGTGCTTAACTTGATTATACTACATATATTACTAAAATAACAATAATATTACAAAAACATTACAAATAAATATTTTTACGCTTACTTTATTTCTATAAAATGAAAAAATTGAACTAATGTTAGTTATATTTACCAACTTTTAGTTCAATTTAATCGTCTTTATGTGATTTTTATTCTTTTTTATGGGAAAAATGATCTTTAATAAATGGAGTAATTTCAGTGATGAATTGTTCTTGTTCTTCAACAAATGGATATAAACTTGATTGAGCGTACACATTGAACTGACTGTGTTCAATTAAGTCAGCGACTTCTTTCGCTTCTAAAGTTGTTGTTCTTTCGCCATATTCTCCTGCAATAATTAACGTAGGAGCATGGACTTGTTTAAATACCTCTGAGATTTCTACAGTTTTAAATACATCTTCAACAGCTTGCGTTTCTTCTTTCGTAGATACTGAATTAGTATCTTCAACATGCTTTAAGAATTTATTCATTTTACGCGGTTTATAATATTTACGTTTATTTAAAAACTTGTCTTGCTTTTCATCATCCCAGTTTCTAATCGTGTGTGCATACTTTCTGAATAATCGTTCTTCGGGTAGCTCTCCTTCAATAGATGTCGGATTAACTAATATTATTGAAGATACATAGTCTTCATATCTTACAGAGATATCTGAAGCTACTATTGCTCCCATTTCGTGACCAACAAACGCTGCATGATCAATATAAATATAATCTAAGAGTGCTATCACATCATCAGCAAATTCATGAAACTCAATATTTCTTGGCTTATCAGAATAACCATGACCTCTTAAATCAATAAGCACAACTTGAAAAGATTTCGCTAACGCCTTAGCCACATCATTAAATACTGAATAATTATCATAAGCTGTATGAATCAGTACAACAGGAAAGCCTTCACCCATTGTATTATAATGAATTGTCGTTCCATCTTTACTAGTAAATAAATCCATTGCCATTGCGTTCTTCTCCTTCTGGTTCAAAATTTTCAGGTAGAATAGTTAACAATTCTTCTATCGTAGTAATTGTAAAATCTACTTCTTCTTCAAGTGGTTCTAATTCCGCATCCTCTTGTTTATACCATACACTTACCATACCCATTGCTCGAGCGGGCGCAACATCGTTAAGTGCGTCGTCTCCAACATACATAATTTCACTGGGTTCTACATCGAGTTGTTCTATCATATCCTCAAATATTTTTGGATGAGGTTTGCGATATCCAACAGTTTCTGAGGTCGTTAGGTAATTAATAACATGCATAATACCTAGAGAATGTAATCTAAATTGCTTAATTTTGGATTTCCCGTTAGCGATAACGCCAATCTTATAATCATGGCTCGATAACTTTTCCAAGGTATATAACGTATCATAATAAGGAAAGACATAACGGTAAAAATGCATCTCAAAGTCATGAAACAAATCTTTCCAAGTTAATCGATCAATATGAAATTGTTTAATAATTTGTTTATACAATTCAGGTTTATCATTATCTTCATCATCATCAAGCTCGATAAATTTATTCTTAAAATCGGCTAATTGAACATGAACGAAATAATCATGAAAACGTTCAAATTGCTCTTCAATAAATTTCTCACGTGATTTAACTCTATCTAACAAAGTTCCTTCTAAATCAAAGACTATTGCTTTAATATGACTCAAATCCATTTTAAGTTACCTCTTAACTTTTTAATAGTTTCTATTTTAGCAAATGAATTCACTTATCGTAATACCTTAGTTTGTGTAAAAAGAATATAAAATAAAACTGGAACGCCTAATAATGCCATAATAATACTTGCAGGTATTTGAACTGGTTGTATCATCGTTCCGCCTATAAAATCTGCCACGACCATCACTGTGCTACCGACAATAAGATTAAGTACCATCTGCGTTCCTAGCTCATATTGCCAATAAAAACGTCTTAGTAATTGAGGTACGATCATACCTATAAAGCCTATAATCCCTACATATGCAACTACTACTGCAGTTATCATAGATGACACTGCCAACACAATGAACATAACATTTTGAACATTAAGACCTAAAGATTGGCTTTTTAACTCACCGACTTGCAGTAGTTTAATGCCATTTTTCATTGAAAATAAAATGACCATAGCAACTATCATTGTTAAAGCAATGATAATGACATCGTGGTACTCTGCCGAAGCAAAACCACCGAACAAGTAATTAGCTATTGAATTCATTTTCCGTGGATTAATTAAAACTAACATATACAGAAGTGCATTGAATAAGGCACCAATCATTAAACCTAATATGATGAGCACACGTATAGGATAACCACGTGACAATATCACTGTTAGGCCAAGTACGAGTACAAGTGTAATCAAACTGAATGCTATAGAGAAAAAAGGCACCCATAGAAAACTTAACCCGAGAAATAGTGCCAGTCCGGAGCCTAAAGAAGTACCACTTGCTAAGCCTAGTGTAAAACTATCAGCTAATGGATTATTCAAAATGGTTTGAAACATATGCCCAGCTATAGTGAGTGTCGCACCAGTAAGCATAGCTTCAAGAACTCTAGGAAGTCTTACCTTTAATAAAATAGTTTGATTAAATGCATCATTAAGGCTTCCTAAGTCCCACCATAAACTGACTAAAACACTAATTAATAGAATGATTAACCATATGACTATACTTCGAATTCTTTTCATCATAATCTCTTTTCTCATTTTTCTTTATACATATAGTAACAAAATCATATTAAAAAAGTCAGTGTCTGAAAGACCACTGACTTTTTGAGCTATTATTTTTTATAAATGACATCCCTTAATTCTTTTAGGCCTTCATCAATTCGAGGACCTGGTCGAGAAATCTCGTCTCCATTAACTGATTCAATTCGTGTATTTTTAACAGCATTAATCTTATCGAAGCCACCACGTTTTTTAATCATTTTAATATAATCAGATTTTGATTTACCTTCAGTAGAAATTAATATATCTGGATTATGCTTAATGATGCTCTCTTTACTGACTGATTTCCAACCATTTATATCTGAGAAGCTATTCTTCGCGTCTAGTTGATTTAACATATCATCGAAGAATGTGCCTTTACCTGCTGTATAAATATCTGGTTTAGATGAAACTTCCATAAATATACTTTGCTTTTTATGATGTTTAGGAACAGAATTAACTACTTTATCAACGTTCTTTTTCGTTTCATCTACTAAATCTTGAGCTTGATGCTCACGTCCTGTAATTTTACCGATAGTTTTAAAGGTGTCATATGTTTCATTAATTGATTGGGCGTCTTTAACATAAACAACTTTAACCCCATCTTTTTTAAGTGAGTTTAATACTTTTCCTGAAGAACTTTTTTGGGACTCATGTGCTAAAATCAGATCTGGTTTAGCTTTGAGTAATTTTTCTTTATTCAAATTCATCGCATCAAATTGTTTTTTACCTTTTTTAACATCTTTAGGGTAATCATCAACCGTTGATACACCAACAATGTTATTCCCTAAACCAAGTCGATATAAGATTTCAGTATTACTTGGCATTAGAGAAACAATTCTATGGTATTTTACTTTATTATTCCCTTTTTTCGATGTTGAATTGCTATCTGATGATTGATTTGAGCCTTGACTACATGCTGCTAATGATAAAGCAAGCACGAGAATAACCATCCATAGTTTATTTCTCATTTATTGAGCATTCCCTTCTTATTCAGTAATATACATTCTTCGCTTCGTTATAATCATATCAAAATCGACAAAAATTTCATTAGAATTTTGAAATTTTAAATGATTATTTTTATTTGAATAATGTTTTAATTAAACATTTTCAAAAAAATAGTATCTTCGCCTTTTTAACGAAGATACTCAATTTCATATTATTCATAAATAGGTTTAGGATTCGGTCCATATTTATTGGAACCATCTTCACTATCAGCTACACAATATGCTAAAGCTACAAGTGCAGCGATGATGGAGATGATATAGTAAGTGATGAATAAACCACTTAAAATCATCACAAATACGTGATTATGATCTAGATGTGTATGGTTTATAACAGGTTCTATCACATTTTTTAAATAAGGTAGTAAGGTCAAAATTAAATAAAACACTGGGAATTTCTTAGTCATTCCGATATCATGAAATCTTCTTACAGATAATGAAAATGTTCCAATACATAGAATGAGTGAAATGACTTGATAAATAATTGATGAAATAATATGACCGTGAACCATAGAATTTTCTAAAAATTTTGTGCCATTTAAGACTATAACTTCAATAATAGCATTGATGAAAAAGGGCCACCAAAAATCACGTCTTCGAGAGCGACCTTCTAGTTTAAAATAATTTTGCCAAAATAGCTTATACGCTTTAATCATAATTAACCTCCATTAATTAAGACTTTTAACTAATTATTGTTCTTTTGGATTCGGGCCGTATTTGTTTGTACCTTTTTGGCTATCTTTGACGCAATACACCAGGCTCATAATACTAATTACTATTACTAATAAAGTAAACAGTATCGCGATAATACCTAATATAATATTTAAAACTTGATTATGTATTTCAAAAGATGAGTTTGCAGTACCATTGTCATACATTAACTCAACATAGTATCCATATAAACTAATAACAAAGAAAACACATGGTATGATCATTGTTTTACCTATGTCATGGAAGCGTCTAATTGAAACTGTGAACGTACCAATAAGGATAACTACATTGATGATAGTTGCGACTATATTATAAACAACATCACTATATGGAATTATGCGTGTAACCCCAAAAATCATAAGGCCTAGAATACTCGAAAGTATTATGTTAATTAACATCGGCCAGCAAAAATCGCGTCTTCTACTGCGACCTTTTAGTTTAAAGAAATTCAGCCAGAATAACTTATAGGCCTCGATCATCGTATCACCTCTAAAATATTTATAACTTTAGTTACTACAAAAATCATTATATAATTAATTAATCAAAATTAAAAATCAATATAAATTATAATATCTCCTATTCTATAGTTTTTAACTATAAAAAACGCCCTACTTTCTAAGTGGGCGTTAATCGTTACTCAGTAATAATAAAGATTAATATTTTTGAAAGAAACAATTAGTACGTTATATATTCATTTATGGCATTTGCAATATATCGATTTAGTCCTTTATAACGGTTTTTATTAATATTTTTAGCAAATCGTTCATCATCAACATATGTTGTTGCAATATAGGACATAAATTGTTTATCGCAGTTAGGAACTTGTAGCTTCAATATGTCTTCTAGTTTTTTTATTCTAGTGCTTGCCTCCTTAATCGAGACATCTTTAGAAAATAAATCACTCATCTCATCGAAAAATGTATTTAATTCAACATTAATCTTTTTATAGTTCTCTTTTTTCTCAGAATCATTCATATCTTGTTGTTGTTCCTCATAAGATTGATAGTACTTAGTATCACCATACTTCAAAACCGCTTCATTTTCATATTGTTGATATAAATCAAATTCTTTCATATTCGTCACCTCAATTTCTTCATTGCTCTCTTGTTTAAAATGGTAGTCAAGATGTTCAATGATTACATTCAACTTATCTCTTTTCTTAATTACATCATCGTAATTCTTACGCAACACTTCGTTTTTAGTATTTATATCACTTTTAAAATAATCATTAATTTCTTTTAATGTTAAATCAAGCTCCCTTAAAAATAAGATATATTGCAGTTTAGAAATATCTTCTACACTATAAAGACGATAACCATTGTCTTCAATATGATGAGGGATTAATAATTCTATATCGTGATAATAATGAAGTGTACGTAAACTCACTCCTGTAATGTCACAAAGATCTTTAGGACTAAAATACGCTTTCATATCTTCACCTCCTAAGCTGAAGTATGAGGTATGACGTTACGTAAAGGTCAATGTTTAATTTTCAAAAAATGAATCTAAAAATGTATAACGATGTTCTCCTTTACCGTTAAAATAATTTTTACCAAAATTATCGAGCAAAGCATGGAATTCATTCGCATCTTGGTTAGTGAAATTAGAAGGTAATTGAATGGTCTTCTTAAACTTATCGTAGGTTTCAGTCTGAGTATAGCCTAACTTAGCATATATACGGCGAGTATAACTGTCTGGAATAAATTCTATCCCTTTAAAAATATATACAATTAAAACATCTGCCGTTTCACTTCCAATACCACGAATATTTAATAATTCCTTTCTTAAATTATCACCATAGTATTGTGCGATATCTTTGTAATTAAAGTCATGTTGATTTAACCAATTCATTAAAGCGTGAATCGCTTTACCTTTATTTTTATAGAAACCGCTCGAACGAATCGTTTGTTGCAAATCTTCGAGTGACATATTTAATATCTTTTTACCATTGAATTGCGTCTCTTCTTTGAGACGTGTTAATGCCATATCTGCATTTTTCCAATTAGTATTTTGAACAAGTATAGCCCCTAGCATCATCTCAATAGGACTTTGAGCTGGCCACCAATGTTGTGCACCCATATTTTTATATAGAATTCGATACAGTTCCATTGTAGATAGCATGTTTACACTCCAATTCTTTATAAAATTAATACCCTCACAAATATAGATTTATGAGGGCATAAGACTGTTTATTTAATTAAATATGTTTTGAATTACATAGACTCAGGTGCTGTAACGCCAACAAGTGTTAAAGCATTGTGTAATGTAATTCTTACTGCTTCAATCATAGCTACTAATGCTTTAGTCTTTTCAATATCATCAGTTAAAACTTTCTCGGCGTTATAGAATTTATGGAAAGCTGCAGCTAAATCTTGAATATAATTTGTTAAACGATGAGGCGCACGATGTTCTGCTGCGCTCTCAATTGTTGTTTCGAATTCAGCAACTTTCTTTAATAAGTCTATTGCTTTTTCATTAGTAATTGTATCGAAATTAGCATTTGTTGTGATATCAACACCTTGCTCTTTCGCTTGTCTTAGTATTGAACAAATACGTGCATGAGCATACTGAGCATAATAAATTGGGTTATCTTGTGATTGCTCCTTGGCAAGTTCAAGATCAAAATCAAAATGAGAGTCAGGACTACGCATTGTTAAGAAGTAACGCGCTGCATCAATGCCTACTTCATCCATAATTTCACGTAAAGTAATCGCATTGCCTGTACGTTTACTCATTTTCACTTCTTCACCATTTTGCATTAAACGCACCATTTGCATAATTTGAATTTCAAGACGATCACTATCTACACCAAATGTTTCAAGACTTGCTTTAAGACGATTTATATAACCGTGATGGTCAGCACCCATTAAATCAATTAAGATATCATTTCCACGAGTAATTTTGTTGTAATGGTATGCTGTATCAGGTGTAAAGTAAGTGTAGTTACCATCCTTTTTAATTAATACACGGTCTTTATCATCTTTAAAATCACTTGTACGTAACCATGTTGCACCATCAGCTTCATATGTGTAACCTAATTCTTTCATTTTAGCTAATGTGTTATCGATTGCACCATTTTCATATAAAGACGTTTCACTGAACCAGTTATCAAAATGTACATTAAAATCAGCTAAGTCTCTCTTTAACTTATCCATTTCATAATCTACACCTAATTGTCTAAATGTTTTTAGGCGTTCTTCATCTGAATAATCCTTGATTTCTGGATGCTTATTAGCCAAATCTTTACCAATTTCAATAATGTCTTTACCATTATATCCATCTTCTGGCATTTCATGGCTTGTATCACCTAGAGCTTCAAAATAACGTGTCTCTATTGAACGAGCTAAATTAGTAATTTGATTCCCTGCATCGTTAATATAGTATTCACGAGTGACATTGTACCCTGCGGCGATTAGAATATTGGCTAATGAATCACCTACAGCAGCATTTCTAGCATGACCAATGTGTAAATCACCAGTTGGATTTGCAGACACATATTCTAATAAAATGTTTGTATTTTTAGATTGATCTGCATAGCCAAATTGATCGCCTTTATTAATCGCTTCTGGAATAATTTGAGTAAGATATTGATTATCTAAATAAAAGTTAATAAAACCTGGGCCTGCAATATCAATTTCTTTAACGTGTGCTTTACTTGTATCAAGATTATCTACAATCGCTTGTGCTATTTCACGTGGATTACGTTTAGCAATTTTAGTTAATACCATCGCAATATTAGATGAGTAATCACCATTTTTAGTATCTTTAGGTATTTCAATTTTTATTTCGGGAATATCTTCAGCTAATCCCGCTTTTTTGATACTAGCTTCAATTTCTTCAATTAATGTCTGTTTCACTTGATCGATAATATTCATTCGCTTATCTCCTTATAATTTAGTTCGTATTGATAAGAACCCATCTTTTCTTCATTTTGATATAGTTCATAGTGAATTTTCAATTTCCCACCATTTGGCGTTACAAAGTGTAAAATACTCAGTGTTTTCACTGTTAAAGGTATCCGTCCTGCGGGTATATCATATAAAGTTGTCGTTTCTTCCCCTTCAACGAAATGTAGATTCATATTGATATCGCCTTTACGAATCAACTTAACTCCGCTATCTTCAATTTTTATTGTAACATTGACTTTTGCTTCTTCAATTTCTTCTGTATACCGGATAAATTCTGCTCGTCGTTTCTGCCAAGCACCTTTTGTAGTAAACTCAAATTTTTGTTTTTCATCATTCTGTTTCAAAACCTGTTTAGTTTGAATATTTATGTTTTTATCCAATTTACTACTCACCTTAATCTTTACAATAATACATGTAATTATAGCATAAAAACACTATCGCTTGCAGTACGCTCCTACTTTCTACGTATCGACTTATTTTGTCTAAAAATTAAAAAATCGTCTCCATATCTTATCGATATGAACACGATTTTACATAGGTTATCATTAGAATTACTTGTTGAATTCAACATCAACGATATCCATGATATATTTATCTCGAATAGAACAATACTTTTTGAAATATACGATGCCGAATACAATTGTTGCAATGATGAATACATATTTTTTCATCTAACTACCTCATATTTCATAATTTTTGATGTACATCATCCTTTATTATATCATCTTCTTTTAAAATTGGTCACAACTATTGAATAAATATATAGTTTCTCATATTTTACTCACCAGGAATAAATACATTTGCTTCACTATCATTTGGATAATAATAACCATTCGGAATGGATTGTAACTCAATTAAAGCGTTAAACGGTGCCTTAACATAAACACTCTTACTTCCTTCAGAATCCTCGTAAGTTGAATTACCATGTGTTTCAGATAATGGTTCTGCACCAGCACGTTTAACATTTTCTAATACGTCCTCAATATGATCGACCATTAATGAAATATGATTAAAGCCTAAATCTTCTAGTTTGAGTGGTTCTTTTTGATTATTACTTTCTATTTCAAACATTTCTATATTAGCTCCCTCACCAATCACTATCATTCTTTGACGAACGATTTTTGCTCCTTTTGAAAGACCTAACATGCGTTCAACTTCTTCTCCTTCACGAGGTTGGTCATTATATGAAAGAGCATCATACGCTATTTTAGCGTCAAACGCCTCTTTTAAGAACGTTGTTGCCTCCTCAATATCTAATACTGTTAAACCAATATGATTAATTCCCTTAATATGATTCATTGAACATCTCCCTTTCATTATTTTAAAGATGTTTACCCTAAATTTTAGATTTAAATATTTCACATCACTAATTTTGAATAAAGCTATTTATTTTCATAAATTAAAATATTCTAAAAATTGTGCTACAATTTACATATAATAATTGCATTGCAACACTTTATTAAGAGTTTACATTTAATAGTAATTTATAATATTTAAATAAACGGAGGGAATGTTAGTGAAGACAGATGTGCTCTACGGCAAGTCTGAAATTAGTGTCAATGTACCTGATGATAGCACTATTATAGAACCTCAAAATATTGACGCTATTGAAGATTATAAAACAGCCATTAAAGACGTTTTAAGACATCCAACCAACTCAAAACCTCTTAAAGAAATGGTTAAAAGTGATGACATCGTATCTATAGTAATTAGTGATATCACTCGCCCGACACCAAACCATATTCTTGTACCTTTACTAATTGAGGAATTGAACCATGTGCCACTTGAAAATTTCGTAATTATTAATGGTACAGGAACACATCGTGACCAAACGCGCGATGAGCTTATTCAAATGTTAGGTGAAGATATTGTGGATACAGTTAAAATTGTCCATAACCACTGTACTGAAGCAGATAGTCTTATCAAAGTTGGGGAGAGTAAATATGGTTGTGATGCATATCTCAATAAAGACTATGTTGAGTCAGATTTCAAAATCGTCACTGGTTTCATTGAACCTCATTTCTTTGCAGGATTTTCAGGCGGTCCAAAAGGTATTATGCCAGGTATCGCTGGATTAGAAACTATTCAAACTTTCCATAATGCAAAGATGATTGGCGACCCTCGTTCTACATGGGGAAATTTAGAAGATAACCCTGTTCAGGATATGGCTAGAGAAGTGAACCGTATGTGTAAGCCAGACTTCATGTTAAATGTGGCTTTAAACAAAAGTAAGGAAATTACGGCTGCATTCGCTGGAGAAGTTTTTGAAGCACATAAAGAAGGATGTGCTTATGTTAAAGAACACGCGATGTTTAAATGCCATCAACGTTTTGATGTCGTCATCGCTTCTAATTCAGGTTATCCTTTAGATCAAAACTTGTATCAGACTGTTAAAGGTATGAGTGCTGCTAGTAAAATCGTCAAAGAAGACGGAAATATTATTATGGTCTCCGAATGTGCAGATGGCTTTCCAGATCATGGTAAATTTGCTGAAATCTTTAAAATGGCTGACACCCCTCAGGGAATTCTAGAGCTTATCCATGATCCTAATTTTAAAGAGATGGATCAATGGCAAGTTCAAAAACAAGCGAGCATTCAGACCTTTGCCAATGTTTATGTCTACTCAGAATTAACAGATCAACAATTGAAAGATTCAATGTTGAATCCAACTTCAAATATTGAACAAACGCTTCATGAGTTAGAAGAACAATATGGACGTAAATTATCAATTGGTGTCATGCCACAAGGACCACTAACCATTCCATATGTTGAAAATGAAGAATAATTTGGGAGGATGATGAGAATGACTGAATTATTAAATAAAGAAATGAAATTAAATCACTTACTTAAAGAAATGCAAAGTGTTGTCATTGCATATTCAGGTGGTGTAGATAGCAGTTTAGTACTTAAAAAAGCGATTGATGTTTTAGGTGTTAAAAATGTTAAACCTGTGGTTGTAAAATCAGAACTTTTCAGAAACGAAGAATTTAACCAAGCGATTGAATTAGGTCGAAGCCTAGGTGTAGAAGTATTAGAGACTGAAATGGCTGAACTTGAGGACGATAATATCGTTAAGAATACACCCGAAAGCTGGTATTTCAGTAAACGACTTCTTTATGGAAAACTTAATGAAATCAAAGAGGAATTCAACTTTAATTATATCTTAGATGGCATGATTATGGACGATCTCAAGGATTTCCGTCCAGGCTTAAAAGCTAGAGATGAATTTGGAGTACGTAGTGTACTTCAAGAAGCACATCTCTATAAATCAGAAATTAGAGAATTAAGTAAACAACATGATTTACCTGTATGGAATAAACCGGCTCTATGTAGTTTAGCTTCACGAATCCCTTATGGTGAAACGTTAAGCTTTGCTAAAGTAAACAAAGTCAACGAAGCAGAGAAATACATTCTACAATTAGGAATCAATCATGTCCGTGTACGCTACCACCATAATATCGCTCGTATCGAAGTGGTTGAAGATGATTTAGCTACTGTAATAAAAAATAGAGACAATATCACTTTACGCTTAAAAGAACTTGGTTTCGACTATGTCACTGTAGATTTAGAAGGATACAGAACAGGCAGTATGAACGAAGTCATTGATACAAAAGCAACTAATTTAGTACAAGGAAGTTAACACATGAGTAAAGATCCAAACTTTATAGTTGACTTACTTGAAGGTGTAAAATCAAATCAAATTTCTATAGATGAAGCTAAAGCCCAACTCAGTCACTATGACGAATTGGGCTTTGCTAAAATTGATTTACATCGAGCAAAGCGACAAGGCTTTCCCGAAGTCATCTTCGGTGAAGGTAAAACTAAAGAACAAATTAATCAAATTATTGAAAGCCTTACTCATCACGACAATGTGATTTTAGTGACGCGTATTGATGAAACAAAGGCAAAGTTTGTACTCGAACATCACCCCTATCTTCAATATCACTCAGTAGCTAATATTGTGAGTACTCCGATAGAAGAAATTAAAAAATCACAAAATTATATTTCTATCCTTTGTGCTGGAACCTCGGACTTAGCAGTAGCCGAAGAAGCTGCTTTAACTGCGGAAGTAATGGGAATTCAAGTTAAACGCTTCTATGACGTTGGTGTGTCTGGCATTCATCGACTATTTAATCACATCCATGTGATACGCCAAGGTAAGGTATCCGTGGTCATTGCTGGAATGGAAGGAGCCTTGGCAAGTGTTGTAGGAGGACTTGTCGATCATCCCATCTATGCCGTCCCTACCAGCGTTGGCTATGGTGCAAATTTAGACGGCGTCACTACACTACTTTCCATGATTAACGCATGTGCACCTGGTACCAGTGTACTCAATATTGATAATGGCTTTGGTGGAGGATATAACGCTGGAATGATAGTGAAGATGATAGAAAATAACTAGAATGGAGCATCAATATGGCAAATGCAATTTACTTAGATTGTCATGCAGGCATAGCCGGTGACATGCTATTGTCAGCTTTAGTCGATTTAGGGGCTGACCCACATAAAATTGAAAGCGAACTTAAAACGTTACCATTAGATAATTTTGAACTTCATTTTCAGAAGAAGGTAAAACAAGGCATACATGCAATGACCTTAAACATTGATTTCGATGAACCACACCATCACCGTCACGCGTCAGATATCTTTAAAATGATTGATGACAGCGCACTTTCACCACGTGTTAAAGCTCGAAGTAAAAGTATATTTGAAGTGATTGGTCACGCAGAAGCTAAAATTCATGGTATGTCATTTAAAAACGTCCACTTTCATGAAGTGGGGGCAATGGACTCTATTATCGATATTATTGGTGGATGTATTGCTTTAGAATTATTAAATATTGACGAATTATATTGCTCGCCTATTCCTACAGGTAATGGCAAAATCAATATCGCCCATGGTATCTACCCCGTACCAGCACCTGCCACTGCTGAGATACTTAAAGACGTTCCATTAGCTAAATTTGATGTTCAAAGTGAGTTAACGACGCCAACTGGTGCGGCCTTTGCGAAAAGTTTAGTATCATCATTTGGCCCATTCCCATCTGCTACGATGAAAGAAATTGGGTATGGCGCAGGGAGTAAAGACTTTGACTTCCCTAATGTGTTAAGAGTTATTCAATTTGAAACTCAATCAAAAAAGCAAGATGACGTCCAAGTTATCGAATGCCAAATTGATGATATGTCACCTGAATCATTAGGACACTTCATGGATATAGCACTCGAACATGGTGCACTAGATATTTACTACACTCCAATATTTATGAAAAAAGGACGTCCAAGTACGCAATTAACCTTAATCTGTAAAACTGAGAACGCAGCTAAATTTGAAACTTTAATCTTACAAGAAACATCTTCTCTCGGAGTTCGTAGTTACGCAGTTCGTAGAAATATACTAGATCGAGAATTTAGAGACATTGATACCGACTACGGGAATATTTCTGTGAAATTCGCTTTGCAAGAGGGTGAAATTTTAAAAATGAAACCCGAATATGAAGATGTAAAACAAGTTGCTAAAAGATTTGAAAGACCATTTCATGTCATTCATAATGAAATTATAGAAGCTTTGTATCACACATATCAAATTGGTGAAGAATTAAAATAATTACTTTATAGAGGAGATAAGTGATGAATAGAGATGATTTAAAATCTACAATAGAAAAGCTTTATACTGATATTTTAATCAATCTTGATGTTAATAAAATTGATACGTACTTTGCCCCTTCTTATGTTCAAACCACAGATCATCAAACGTCTGATATTAATGAGTTCACAGATCATCTTAAGAAACTGAAAGAAGTTGTGGCTCGTCTTTCTATTGAAGAATTTAAAACCATGCTCATAGATGAGTCTCAAAACACGATTTTTTTACGCTATGATGTTCATGTAGAAAAGAAAAATGGAGATAAAGGTAAAGTAGAAGTTTATGCAGAATTTGTCTTTAATGAAGATGGTAAAGTCATCACATGCAAAGAATTAACATTGCCTTATAATGAAGAACTTAACGGAATTGGCAGTGTGAAATAATACTATAAGAGCCTTTAAATGAATTTAGCAAACATTCATTTAAAGGCTTAGATTTTATTCGGATATATTTATTACAAAATGAATATATTTTTAATAGTTATTCAAATGCTTGATATAATTCGTCGCTAGAATTATTCCACATGTCTTCGTTATGATCTTTTAAGAATTTTTTTAAGATTTTCTTATTTTCATCACCAATTTGATCGATAATAAATTGATGTTTCATAGATTTATCCATCATATTTACATGTTCAGGCATACTCTTATAGCCACGACGGATACTTCTATTCACTAATAAGTAACAAGCTGTGACACCTGCATAGTACGGTCCTTGTTCACTACGTTCTGTAGTCACCCAACACAACCAATATTCTTTAGCTTCGTCGCCTTCAACTTGCTCTTTATCATTAATCCATTTAACACCTTTTTCAACTTTTGCACGTGCATGCATCCCGCCAATATCAATAAAAGCTTCTTTATTTTCAACATCTATAAAAACAGGTGCAATATTATCTAAACTAATTGACCCGATATTCGTTCCTTTATGTCCATCTAGTGGGTCATTTTTTATAATATTAAAATTAAAACCTTTTTTCTCAGCCAAGTTAGATACCTCCCATTCTGAAAATCATTGATTCAATGATGATATTTTCAATCTTATCTAATAGGTACAATGAGTGTAAAGCTCTAATTAAGTTCATTCAATAAATTAATAATAGCACCTTTAATTTCAAGATTATCTATATTTAGAATCAGTTCCTTAGGATAATATAATTTATGGTCTTCACGATTAATACCAGTAATACTATTAATTACCATAGATTGATGACTTATTTCTGTAATAGAACCATTACTTCTTAATAAATGGATCGGTTTACGATTAGATCCAGGGCGATCGTAATCATAAGGTAAATCTGAGAAAGCTTCACTTACAAAGTAATAGTCAGGGTTGATACCACCTGCTTCAAATAATTCTTGTAATTCTGAAATAGTAATTATTGAACCATCAAACGGGATATATTTGAATAAATCTCTATTTATAAAACGACGTGACAAGTCACTGAGTATAGGATCATCTTCATTAATCCATTTTTTCAAGTAATATAGTACAACCGCTTCATCTAACTCAACATACTGTTCAATTGTCATTGTCCCTTCGAAGAATGGTACAAAGTCATGGGGATACATTCTAAATTCATAGCCTTCACTATAAAGTTGCTTCGCGCGTTGTAAACAATTATTTAGTAAAACTTCTCCCCCACGACTTACAGGGTGAAAATAGATTTGCCAATACATTTGGTAACGACTCATAATAAAATTCTCAACCGCGTGCATACCACTCTCTTTAATCAATACTTCATCTTTTGAAGGACGCATTAATCTTAAAATACGTTCCATATCAAACGAACCATAAGTCACACCTGTGAAATACGCATCACGTTGTAAGTAGTCCATACGATCAGCATCAATTTGAGAAGATATCATTGATATAATTAGTTTATTATCATGTGTTTTATTAATAACATCTGCAACTTCTTGTGGGAATGTTTCAGAAACGCGACTAAGCACTTCATTGACTTCCGTGTCTTCAGTGATTATAGCTTGAGTAAATGCTTCATGATCAGTATTAAATATCTTTTCAAAACTATGAGAGAAAGGGCCATGGCCTAAATCATGTAGCAACGCTGCGCACAGTGCAAGTGGACGGTCTGTATTATCCCAGGCCTCTCTACCTATAAAAGACTCGTCAATCATTCGACGAACGATTTCATATACACCTAATGAATGCCCAAAGCGACTATGTTCTGCAGTATGAAACGATAAATATAAGGTACCAAGTTGTTTGATACGTCTTAAACGTTGAAATTCTTTAGTTTTAATTAAATCCCAAATCAACTGATCTTTAACATGTATGTATCGATGAATAGGATCTTTAAATACCTTTTCTTCAGTTAGTTTACTTGTTGCATATGATGATAGTGCCATACTTCCCCTCCTTAGGAACACTAGAATGACGTTCATAGTGCTTTTTTGTTTGAGTATTACCCCGGAAATAATTTAACTCCATTAATAAACTAGTTTTGATGCATATCGTTTATGATATTAAAAGGTCTTTTTCATTAGAGCTAAGTCCATCGTCTCTCCATACATTTCAGGTTGATAAGAACGAACGATTTCAAAGCCATTTTCCTTATAATAATCAATACCATGGTTATTCTTATTATCTACTTCTAAATAAACGGTATCATATCTATCTTTAAATTGATTTAAACCTTCTTTAAGTAAACTTGTACCATAACCTTTATGTTGAGATTGTGGTCTCACATAATGTGCAGCGAGATATAATTCCTCGCCATAAATGAAATTTGCAAAACCTATAATCTCATCATCTTCTTCCGCCACTAAAAAGAGTTGTTCTTTTAATCTCTTCTTCAAATGAGTTTCATTATATGAAGCAGCCAACAATTCATTGACTGTAGAAGCTGCATAAATATTTAAATATGTATTATACCAAGCTTTAGTAGCAACATCTCTAATAGCTACTACATCATTCTCAGTTGCTTGTCTCACTCTATACATGTTACTTTCTCCCCTAACTATTACAAGCTATTAATAAAGGCATTATATCACATTTATGTTAACTTAATTCAATTTAAACATTTAAAAACCCTATATAAAAATTATTTTGAAACTATTAAAATCCAAACTGGAAAATTAATAAAATTTCGATAAATAGAATTAAACGAAACTACTAACTCACAAAAAATAAAAAACAACGAAAGATAACATTAAAATTTAAAATGTTTCTTCCGTTGAATTGTCATAATCTTATTTACCTAGTTCTTCATTCCATTCTCGTGCACGATCTAAAGCATATATATCTTTTTTAATATCTCCAGGCTTTTCAGCAGTTCCAATAATATAACCTTTCAACTCTCCGCCCAAAAACTCTACACTATATTTCATCTGAGTAATACATGGTTTAGCTTTGACTTTAGGACAATCGCCACCTACTAAAATTAATCGAAAATCCTTTATAGCCATCTTAGATTTGAAATCATGATAATCTTTGTCTTCCATAGTCTCAGACCAATGATCTATAAATGCCTTCAAAGAAGCCGAAATACTATACCAATATACTGGCGACGCAAATATCACTGTATCACTCTCTAATACTAAATCAATAAGTTGTTTATAATCGTCTTCATACGATTCAATATAGTAATCTTCATGTCTCACATCACGAACAGGATTAAATTGATATTGAGTGACATCCACCCAAGTGTAATCTAAACCATCTAAAGTATATCGGGTTAATTCTGCCGTATTCCCTTCAGGACGGCTCCCACCAAACAACACCGTAATCATTATTCATTTCCTCCAACTTTATACTGTGCATTTTTATGTATAGATATTATTTAACATACCCAAAATTTCTCAAATTATTTTGTCTAAACTTTAAAATTTATAATTACATTAAAAAAGCGATACTCAACGTCATATGTTGGTATCGCTCTTAAACTTCCCAATTATTAATTTTCAATCGGGAATAATTGATCAATTTTATTAATTTCATCTTGAGTTAATTCAATATTTGCAGCATCAATATTTTCTACAACTTGTTCAGCGCGTTTAGCACCTGGAATTACAACGTCTAATGATGGACGTGTTAAGTAGAATGCTAGTACGACATTAGCAATTGATGTGTTGTGCGCTTCCGCTATATCCGTTAATTCCTTAACACGGCGTACATTATCATTGAACACTTCAGGTTGGAAATCACGACGTGTTGCACGATGATCGTCAAATGTTTGGTCTTCATCATATTTACCTGCTAAAATTCCAGAAGCTAATGGGAAGTATGGTACAAATGTAATATTATTTTCCGCTGCATATGCCATTACTTCTTCATTTTCACGATGTAATAAATTATATTCTAATTGTACGACATCGACATATCCATCTTTATTTGCTTCTTTCAATTGTTCTAATGAGAAGTTAGACACACCTATTGCTTTTATTTTACCTTCATCTTTTAATTCTTTTAACGCTGCAACAGCTTTATCTTTTGGCGTCTCTTCATCAGGAAAATGAATATAATATAAATCAATATAATCTACTTGGAGACGTTTTAAACTATTCTCAACTTGTTGCTTTAGATATTCTGGGTCATTATTTTGTACCACTTCATCATTATCTTTAATAACATGTGACCCTTTAGTTGCGATTTGTACTTGTTCACGTGGATATTCTTGTACAACTTGTCCAACGAGTTCTTCAGAACGTTCAGGTCCATAAATATAAGCTGTATCTAATAAAGTGATACCATTATCAATTGCTTTACGTACAACGTCTTTACCTTGTTCTTCATCTAAATTCGGATATAAATTATGTCCACCTACTGCATTAGTTCCAAGTGCAATTGGGAAGACTTTAACATCTGATTTACCTAATTGTACTTTATTAGCCATTGAAGTCATCTCCTTCATTACTATTACTGTTTTTTTATTTCATTTTCAAAAAATGAACTTACAAATTACATTTACCCTTCTTATAGTATATAAAATCACGAAAAATTTTTGACGAAGTCATAAAGATTGACTATTGATACTTATTGCAGTTAAATGTAACTAAAGAAGTTACATTTAAGGTGGGTAGATATGAATTTAGAATTCAACATTGCGGTACATGTGTTAAGCTTTCTTACTAAGCACAAAAACGAAAAATTTAATAGTAAGGAATTGGCGGAATTAACTTGTCTTAATCCCGTTCAGTTAAGACGTGTCGTGGCTAACTTAAGCGACCAGCAACTTATCACTACAGTACGTGGTAAAGATGGCGGATACAAAGCTAATCAATATACCTCTACAGTGAATTTAGCTGAGTTATATCAACAATTCGTTCTCACTAAAGATAATAATCAACGCGTTTACACTGGAGACCGCAACAGTCACTGTGACATTTCTAAACATATTGCACAGATAATGGCTCGATATCGTGATGAAGAAATTCAACTCATTTTAAATTTCTATCGTAACAAAACAATTCAAGATGTCTTAAACGACATTTTGCAGGAGGTAAACCAAATATGACATCTTATGACCTTATCATCATTGGATTTGGTAAAGCAGGTAAAACTTTAGCATCTTTCGCAGCCGGACAAGGACAGCACGTCGCACTTATAGAACAATCATCTAAAATGTATGGCGGTACATGTATAAATATTGGATGTATTCCTTCTAAAACATTAGTGCATGACGGTATCGAAGGAGCATCTTTCGATGAAGCATTTTCAAGAAAAAATGAAGTAGTGAATGCATTAAATAAAAAGAATTATAACAATTTAGCATCAAAAGACAATATAGATATATTAGATTATAAAGCGTCTTTTGTTTCTAATAATGAAATTGCGTTATTGGATCATGCAGGTAATGTAAAAGATAAAATCACAGGGAACAAAATCGTCATTAATACTGGAGCTCAAGCAAATATACCAAAAATTGAGGGTATAAAAACTACTAAAAATATATATGATTCAACTGGATTATTAAATATTAATTTCCAACCTAAAGACTTAGTCATTGTGGGTGGTGGATATATTGCACTCGAATTTGCTTCAATGTTTAGTAATTTAGGAACACATGTGACCATATTAGAACATGGTGATGTGATAATGCCTCGTGAGGACCGAGAGGTGGCTGACCTAGCACTTCAAGATTTGCAAGACAAAGGGATTTCAGTTCATACAAACGTTGAAACAACTGCATTTTCTAATGAAGGCGACTCAACAATCGTTCATACCAATCATGGTAAATTCAAAGCTGATGCAGTGTTACTAGCAACTGGACGTAAACCTAACATCGATGGACTAGGTCTAGAGAATACTGACGTAAAAATCGGTCAACGTGGTGAAATACAGGTGAATTCCCAACTTCAAACTTCAGTTAAACATATCTATGCAGCTGGGGATGTTAAAGGTGGCTTACAATTCACTTACATTTCTCTTGATGACTTTAGAATTCTTCGTTCCCAACTCTTTGGAGATGGATCGCGAACAACTGAGAATAGAGGCAACATTCCTTATACAGTATTTATCGATCCACCTCTATCAAGAGTTGGTCTCACTGCTGCTGAAGCAGAAGCACAAGGTTTTAATTTCCTGGAAAATAAAATCTACGTAAATACAATACCTCGACATAAAATTAATAACGATTCAAGAGGTATTTTCAAAGTTGTACTAAATAAAGATAATGGCGAAATATTAGGTGCAAGTTTATATGGAAAAGAATCAGAAGAATTGATTAATCTCATCAAATTAGCGATAGATCAGCACATCCCATACACAGTACTAAGTGAAAATATCTATACACACCCAACTATGGCCGAATCATTCAACGATTTGTTTTTAGAACCACTTTGATTTTTAATCATTAGTGGTTCTTATACAGTAGATCCCTATCTACTGTGTTCCTATTAACACTTTGATTTTTAATCATTAGTGGTTCTTATGCAGTAGATCCCTATCTACTGTATTAAAACTCTCACTTTGGATTTTATCAAAAAAAGGAACTGCGCTACGTCAGTTCCTTTTTTTAGTATTTATCTATTTAGCCGCTTTACGTTTTTCTAGTTTCTCTTTAAGTTTGCGGTCTTGCTCTTCTTTACGGCGTTTGCGTTCTTCATTACGTTTTCTTAAACGCTCTTCTTCCTCAGGATCACGTGGTTTCTTCAATTGTTTAATGACCTTCTCCATTAACTCTTCTTCAGTTAAAGCAGCAAGTGGGCGATTATTAACGAATGCAAAGGTCTTACGTCTTCCCGGACCACAGTATGACTGACAGCCAATCTCAATTTCCGCTTCAGGATCTAATTTTTCTAATTTCTTTTTCAACGTTTTAATATTAACTGCCTGACATTCATCGCAAATCAGAAATTTATTCTGCATCTTGCTACCCACCTTTCTATTATTAAATCAGCTCATATCAAAATCATTTCTCTATATAACTCTAATTATTTTACTCTTTTTGCTATAAATTTCAAGTTGATTTAATCGATAATATACACCATATAAAAAAACAACCTTTAATAAAGGCTGTTTTTATTACTGTCCATGATAAATCCTAAATTTTAATGGTTTAATCCCTTGCGCTATCCATTCATCATAAATTAACTGTTTATCAATAATAGTGTTAATAATTGTTATACCACAATCACCGCCACCAGCGCCAGATGTTTTAGATGCGCCACCGTGTTTCTCACCAATGTCACATAATTTCTTAAGTTTATCTGTTTCTATATCAACTGTTGCTTCAACATCCATTGATTGAATAACACGACGATTTTGTCGTATCATCTTTTGAACGCCTTTAATATTATTAGTCTTAAACGCTTGAATTAAACTTTCTACACAATCATGTGATCGATCTAAAAATTCACCGTAGAAACTTGGGTCAGATTTTAGACGTTTTACTTCACTAACCAAATGTGGTGATGATGCAGGAGAACCTGTCCATCCAATTAAAACTTCCATATTTTCTGGTGCCTGTAATGGTTCAATATGAAGTCCTGGCCAGTTTTTTTCTAATACGTCATTTACAGATGTTTCTTCCATCTGTTGCTTAACCCAATCATGATCGAATGTACTATAAGCAAGCCAACCGCTGTATACACTCACTGCTATATCTCCACAAGAACTCAAACTTTGTAATTTCATATTAGCTATAACTGCTAATTTATAGATATACAAATTCGAAAGTTGCATGTCATAAAACTCATTCAATACTTTAACAACTGAAACTAAAACAGCAGCACTTGATCCTAAGCCATACTTCTGGCCAGAATCATCAGCTAAATTACTATCAATCGTTAAGTGGAAATGTTTAAGTTTGATATTGCAACTGCGTGCATATTGTTCAAATACCTCGATAGCAGTAACTACATACTTCAATTGCTTAGCAGCTTGCACATCAGATATTTCAATTTTATCTTCATTACGATCAAATTTTACAGGTTCGTAATGTAATGTTTTGGAATGAATACTTCCCTCAACTTCATTAGAGGCTTCTATTGTTGCTGTAACAAATCTGTCTACTGCAATAAGGACAGATTTATAGCCTGGTTCTGTTACAGCATATTCACCTGCGACATAAAGTTTTCCGGGTGCTTTGACCTGTATCATTCTATCTCTTCCTTACTTAATAATTTCAACGCCAGTACTAATAATATCACTTACAATAATTTGCGATTCATCAAATTCTTTTAAAAATTGTTCAACGACAGCTTGTTTATTTTTCTTTTCAACTAACACTTTAACATTTGGTCCTGCGTCCATGGTGAAATAACTAGGCAAGCCAGCTTCACGACACTGATGGACGACAGCCATCGCATCGTAACTTTCTTGAACCAAATATGTAAATGGCGGTTGTGCACCTAAATTTGTAGCATGCATTCTTAAACCATTTGCTTCTATAACTTCACCTAAATGTTTGAAATCTTTATTTTTTATTGCTTCTTTTGTCTCAGCTAAATCTTGATCAACATGGTCAAGCCAATATTGATAGAAACGAGATGTTTCTCTTGTTAAAGACATCCCTGAACGACTTGAGACTTTTTTCGATTGGTTATTGATTACTACAAAAATCATAGAAAGATCTTTTTCCCAATCATTAGCATCAATAGCATGAGCATAAGAAGTCGCATCATCCTGACCTTTTTCCCATTCAGCAAAGCCTCCGTAGATACTTCTTGAAGCTGAACCAGAACCTCGACGTGCTAATCTAGATAAATCCTTGCTTGATAAACCTAATTGAAGTGCTTCATTACAAGCAGCTGCTAATGCAGCGTATGCACTAGCCGATGAAGCTAATCCAGCCGCTGTAGGAACAAAATTATTGCTTTCAATTTTAGCATGTAAATCTGTGGCAGCAACATCTCTCACGATATCCATATATTTTTGGATTTTAGTTGTTTCTTTAGCATCAACTTCTTCCCCGTTTAGAATAAGTTGGTCTTCAGTTAGTGACGCGTCAAACGTTACTTGTGTTTCAGTATAAAAACGTTCTAGCGTGACAGATAAACTATTATTCATCGGAATAATATATGATTCATCAGCTTTACCCCAGTATTTGATTAACGCAATATTTGTGTGCGCACGTGCTTTGCCACTTTTCACCAATGGTTTACCCTCCTAAATGTTCAATCCACGTATGTGCTGCGCCTGCTTTTTCAACAGCTGCTACGATCTTTTTGGCAGTTTGTAAATCTTGCGCAAGAAGAAGCATGCTACCGCCACGTCCTCCTCCAGTAAGCTTACCAGCGATAGCACCATGTTCTTCACCTATTTTTAATAGTCTTTCTATTTTATCATGGCTAACGGTTAAGTGTCTTAAGTCTTTTTGGCATTGATTAAATATATCTGCAAGATGATTAAAGTCATGTTTTTCAATAGATTCACTTGCTTCATGAACAAGAGATCCAATATGTTCAATATGGCTCAAGTATCCAGGGTCTTCACACAATCTATGAACATCTTCTACTGCCTGTTTAGTCGATCCTTTGACTCCAGTGTCTATAACTATCATATAACCATCAAGTTGAAGTGATTTAAGGTTTTCAACGTGCCCTTGTTTGAACCATACAGGTTTATTAGAAACTATAGTTTGTGTATCAATCCCACTTGGTTTACCATGTGCAATACGTTCTGCCCAATTTGCTTCCTTGATTAATGTGTCATCATCTAAAGGTTCTCCCATGAAGTCATAACTAGCTCTAACAAATGCAACAGCTACGGCTGCACTTGAACCTAGTCCTCTTGAAGGAGGTAAGTTCGTTTGGATTTTTACAGAAAGTGGTTCTTTTACACCACTTCTTTCTATAAAACGATTAATGATAGACTTTAGATGTTCAGGCGCATCATATAACATGCCATCATATACATCACTTGTAATAGAAGAATAGTTACCTTCCTCCATACTTTCAATTAATATTTTTATTTTACTAGCATTAAATGGGATGGCGATTGCTGGCTGACCAAATGTTACTGCGTGTTCACCTATTAGAATAATCTTTCCGGTAGACTCCCCGTATCCTTGTCTCGTCATGTTTTCTCACCTTTTTATATACCTTATATATACTTTAATTCATTGACACTATCTGATAATTAATTTGAAAAATAATTTTTATTACGTATAAATACGTCTATATTTAGACATCATTGAAATTACTATTTTAGCGAATTTTACAATTGTGTTGCCACTGTTTAACGATGCAATATTTTAATATCAGTATTTTTTAACTACAAAAGAGTATAATAACTCTTTTCTTGATAACTAACAATACTTTAATAGTATAAAACTCTTAAATAGAGTTATCAAAATTATGAATTATATTTACCTTTAACTTCGATTATGTAAACATTTAATAAATTTTAACTAAAGTTTTCTAAAATTTTCCACCTTACATATGATACTACAAAAAGACCTGGGAATATATATCTATAACTAATGATATAAGAATTTATTCTTTATTTGATAATACAAGTAGAGAAGGTCTACAAATCGAGTTTTTTGTAGACCTTCTCCTATTCACTTACTCATCTATTTAAAATATTCTTACGCACGCTTTACAAATCTAATTTTTGATGCATTTTTGCATTTCGTTCGATCATTTTTTCAAAATAACCTTCATATCGTTGCCATTCATCTTCAGTAACTGGATCCATATTTAATTGAGCACCTAAATCTTTCAGTGCATATAAAAGTAAAAACATTACATCTTGAACTTTAATGTCTTTATTGAGTAACGTCTCTAAAGAAGCCATAGATTCGGGATCAATATTAGGGAAACGAAACTTGGTTGTTTCTCCTTTGAGTGCGTGTTGATAAAAGTCTCTCATCATAGCAGCACGCTTAGAACCCGATCCTTCTACACAAAGATAGATTTGAACCGCTATACCTCCACGTACACGTCTTTGAGAAATACCAGCAAATTTCTTGCCATCAATACTTAAATCGAATTTACCAGGACAATAAGATTGTTCAATTTCATGTGTGTGAATATCTACATCTTCGTCTTCAAACATCTTACATATCAATAGATACATTACTGTAAAAGCTTCATCTATAGTTGTTTCAGTTTGTCCTTTAAATATTAAAGAAATATTAAGCACACCTTGGTCCAATACTACGCCAAGTCCACCTGAATTTCTCACAATGGCATTATAGCCTACTTCACTTGTTAAATAACGTATGCCATCACTTAAAAATGGAAGTCTTGAATCGTGTATACCAAGGATAACTGTATGTTGGTGAATCCAAGTTCTTACTACATTACATGATAAGTCTTTCCCAACACTTTCAGAGAATGTATCGTCAAATGCAAAGGATTGCATGGGTTCCAGACCCGTTGAATGATCCACATAACGCCACGGTATTTGGTTAAAATATTTACTTGATAAATCCATTATTGTAGTGATTGAGCTGCAGTAATAATAGATAAGTTATAAACATCTTCAGTTGAGCATCCACGTGATAAGTCATTAACAGGCGAATTTAGACCTTGAAGAACAGGACCAACTGCATCATAACCACCTAAACGTTGTGCAATTTTATAGCCAATGTTACCTGCTTCAAGACTTGGGAAGATAAACACATTAGCGTCTCCTTGAATTTTAGCGCCAGGCGCTTTTTTCTCAGCTACACTAGGGACAATCGCAGCATCAAATTGGAATTCCCCATCAATCACAACATTTTCAATATTATCAGATTGAACTTTTTCTTGAGCTAATTTTAATGCTTCTTGAACTTTAGTCACGTCGTCTGATTTAGCAGAGCCCTTTGTAGAGAAGCTTAACATTGCTACTTTTGGTTCCATACCAAAGCTTAGTGCAGACTTAGCACTTTCTACAGCAATTTCAGCTAATCCTTGAGCATCTAATTCAGGGTTGATGGCACAGTCGCCGAAGATATATTGCTCGTCATCTTTAATCATAAAGAATATACCAGAAGTCTTAGATACACCTGGTTTAGTTTTAATAATTTGTAATGCTGGACGTACTGTATCGCCAGTTGAATGTGCAGCACCGCTTACTAAACCTGCGGCTTTACCAGTGTAAACAAGCATTGTACCGAAATAATTAACATTATCTAACATTTCTTCAGCTTGTTCTTTAGTCGCTTTACCTTTTCTACGCTCTACAAATTCATCTACTAATTCAGGTTTTAAATCACTTGATGAAGGATCAATAATTTCAATATTAGTTAAATTGAGAGATTTTTCTTCTGCTAAAGATTTAATTTTTTCTTCATTACCTAACACGATGGGTGAAACATAATCACTCTCTTGTAATTGCGTTGCTGCCGTTAAAACTCTTTCGTCTTCCCCTTCAGGTAATACAATTTTTACATTTTTTCCAGATAATTTTTCTTGTAATACATTTAATAAATCAGCCATAATGTCCTCCTCAATTCACATTCATAATAACGTTTACATTTCAAATTATACGTCATTTTGTAGTAGAATTCCATTTCACTCAATTGTAAACATTTACTTAGGAGTTCCTAGTTTGTTTATGATAAAATTTAACGTGAATTGATTAAGAATTTGAAGATAAGGAGCGATAACTATGAGTGAAGCAGCCGAAACTTTAGATGGTTGGTATAGTTTACATTTGTTTTATGCAATGGATTGGACTACATTTCGTTTAGTTCCAGAAGACGAGCGTGAGGCAATGATTTCTGAATTAAAATCATTTGTTGAAGATAAATCTAAAGCAAGAGAGTCACACACAGGTGATCAAGCAATTTATAATATTACAGGCCAAAAAGCAGACCTACTATTATGGTTCTTACGTCCTGAAATGAAAGACTTAAATAAAATTGAAAATGATTTTAATAAATTACGTATTGCGGACTACTTAATTCCTACTTATTCTTACGTTTCAGTGATTGAATTAAGTAATTACTTAGCCGGCAAATCTGACGAAGACCCGTATGAAAATCCACATGTAAAAGCTAGATTGTATCCTGAACTTCCTCATTCTGAATACATCTGCTTCTATCCTATGGATAAACGTCGTAATGAAACTTATAACTGGTATATGTTACCTATAGAAGAACGTAAGAATTTAATGTATAACCACGGCATGATTGGACGTAAATATGCCGGTAAAATCAAACAATTTATCACTGGTTCTGTTGGTTTTGACGATTTTGAATGGGGTGTGACATTATTCTCAGACGATGTATTACAATTTAAGAAAATTGTATACGAAATGCGTTTTGACGAAACTACAGCGCGTTATGGCGATTTTGGTAGTTTCTATGTAGGTCATATCTTAAATACAGACGATTTCAATGAATTCTTTAATATTTAATTTTTGACTGCAGAAAGCTATGAAGATATTTCTTCATAGCTTTTTTATATACTTAAAAATAGAAAAAGCACACTTCGGAGAACTCGAAGTGTGCCTTCCTAGTAGTATCCTTGGGAGAACTTTAATCACTACTACGTATTAAGTTAACTTCAGAGAATATACAGTCGCTACCCAATATATTCTTTGTAATCGTTAACTAATATTATTTTAACCATTTTGAAACATTTGAAACACGATAAAATTAAAAATATACACTTTTACCGAATAATTTCATGATAGGTTTAAAATTGAACTTATTTAAATAATTTAATTATATTTTAGTTTAACTTTTCACATTTGCGAATAGGGTTAAAGTTTATGTATGTGGTCTTTTTTAATCACATCTACTATAATAATATTAAATTCAAAATATTTTAAAAATTGGTGATGTAATGACTATTGAATCAAATGAAACAGCTCATGAAAGTCTAATTAAAGATGTAGTCATGTTAGCTGCCCGAATATTATTAGAATCTGGCGCTGAGGGTACTAGAGTCGAAGACACAATGACTCGCATCGCTAGAAAGTTAGGTTATTCAGAAAGTAATAGCTTTGTAACGAATACTGTTATTCAATTTACGTTACATAATGAATCATATCAGCGTTTATATAGAATTAAATCACGTGATACAAATCTTATAAAAATTTCTCAAGCTAATGAAATCTCAAGACAAATTACTAATGGCACAATTGACCTAGAAGAAGCTAAGAAAAAATTAGAACATATTTATATAGCTAAGAGGGACAGTAGTCTTCCCTTCAAAGGTATAGCTGCAGCAATTATCGCAATGAGTTTTCTTTATTTACAAGGAGGACGTCTCATTGATGTGATTACAGCGATTTTAGCTGGGAGTTTTGGTTATCTAGTAGTTGAAATACTTGATCGCAAATTACATGCACAATTTATACCAGAATTTTTAGGTTCATTAGTGATTGGTATTATTGCAGTCATTGGACATTCGCTTGTACCAAGTGTCGATTTAGCAACAATCATCATCGCAGCAGTCATGCCGATTGTACCAGGAGTATTAATTACTAATGCGATTCAAGATTTATTTGGTGGGCATATGTTGATGTTTACTACTAAATCTTTAGAGGCGTTAGTGACTTCATTCGGTATTGGTGCAGGCGTTAGCTCAATTTTAATTTTAGTTTAGGAGGCATGTAGAAAATGTTTTGGATATTGAATTTTGTATTTAGTTTTCTCGCCTCACTCTTCTTCTGTGTCATATTTGATGCGCCTAGGAAATTGTATCTATCATGTGGATTTGTTGGAGCATGTGGTTGGATGGTCTATATTCTATTCTTTGATGGTCTACAGGTTCACACTATCTATTCAAGTTTCTTTGGAAGTTTAGCATTAGGTTTATTAAGCCACTACATGGCACGCCATATGAAAGAACCAGTCATTATCTTTATGGTTACAGGTATTATTCCTTTAGTTCCAGGTGGACTTGCTTACGATGCTACTAAAAATTTAGTATTACTTCATTTCAGCAGAGCAATTAATACGATGCTTGAAGTAACATTGATTGCAGGAGCAATTGCTTTAGGCTTATTGTTTGCTGACCAAATCTCTAAAATAGTTATCTCAGGCTTTGATCGTACACGAAAAAAATTATAATTCCATATATATAGAATAAGCTCAAAGATGATTTTATTAATGTAAATCATCTTTGAGCTTTCTTTATTTCAAAACTATATTAAAGAAACATTTTTTGTATTAATTAAATTATTTCTTAGGTTCATCAACCATGTCTTCGACTTCATTTTCAGAACGGTTAAGAATTAAACGACTTAATTCGTCATTATCCATCTTCTTAAGCTTAGGATAGCGGATAAAGAAGAAGATAAGACCTATCACTAGCCAAATTGCTAAAGCAATGTAAGAAGGTCCTGGCAATGATGCAGGCGATCCTGGAATTAAGAGTAATCCTAAGAAGATAAATGATACGATTGAACCAATAATCGCAAACGTCTTATAAATAGGCGCGTATGTGTTGCTTTGTTTATCATAACTAAATAGTTTTGCTGCTGATAAACAAGTAATGAAGTATGCAATAGAGACACCTGTTGACGACATGTTAACAATCCAATTTAATGCATTACGTCCTAACCAAGGCGCTACTAATGCTACACCCACTAAGAAGATAATAGCAACATATGGTGTTTTATATTTACTATGCAATTTACTAAATACTGTAGGCATAATACCAGAACGTCCCATAGAGAATAAAAGACGACTTGAACTCATCAAGAAACCGTTGAGTCCTGTAAAGATACCCATTGCGATAGCAATAGCTAATACACCAAGACCAATGTAACCAAATGCTCCTTGCGTAACTGCACCTGTTAACCATAAGTTACCGTTGAGACTTTTAGAATGTGTGCCTAACCATCCAGTATAAAGTAACATGACAACATATGTTAGTGCTGCTGCTAGTAAGCTATAAACAATTAATTTAAATGTTTTATTTGGTGCGAAATTAAATTCTTCTGCGGTTTGCGGAATGTTATCGAAACCTACATAAGCCCATGGTGCGATAGCCACAATCATGATAATAGATCTAAACCAACCTTTATCTGAATTAGCTAAAGGTTGTAAATTACTTAAGTCAAAGTTACTACCAAAGAATGAACCAAAGAACATAAGTAAGACAACGACAACCATTGCAATACAGAAATAATATTGAAGTGATCCAGATACACTCGCACCTCTAATTGAGATAATCATAAAGACTAATAATAGTACTGTTGCAATGATAATCTCCGTTATGTAGACATCCCAACCTGCAACTGTATATAACTTTCCATTATTTAAAACATTGGGTAATAGAAACTTAACTAATAAACTAAACGCTGTAGCATTTAGTGCTACGACGCAGACATAGCCAAATGTTAAAAACCAAGATGAAAAGAAACTTACATATCTACCGAAACTTAAGAAACTAAAAGCAAATGCTCCCCCTGAAACCGGGAATTTCTCAACTAACGCCCCATAACTAACGGCGATTAAAATCATTAATAACGCACCAATGACGATGCCTATAGAGGATGCAATAGGTCCTGATTGTTTAATCCAATCCCCTGGTAAAATAAAAGCACCCCAACCGATACATGAGCCGTAAGCAATTGCCCATACGAACTTTTCAGAAAGGTTTTGCTTAAGGTCACCTCTATCTACTTTATTATTTTTATTTTCCATAAATAAAACTCACCTCGAAGGTATTCTATACCCGATTCGGTGAGTTTTTAAATATCAAGTATACTATTTTCTTTAGAATTTTAAGCTTAAAAATGTTTGTTAGTTATGAGTATTTAGCCTGCATATTTAAATGTAGCGATAATTAACATTAACCAACCTGCTATAAATAACACGCCGCCAATTGGTGTAATAGCACCTAAAATTCGAATTTGTGTAAGTGCTAAGATATATAAAGAACCGCTGAAGAAGACGATCCCGAAGAAAAGTAACCAACCTGCCCAATTAACATTAATAGCAGTAGTACCGCTAATTACTCCAATAATTAATAGTCCGAGACCATGATACATTTGATACATTGTCGCTTTTTCCCAAACAGACATGTATTTTTCAGATAATTTGTTTTCTAAACCATGTGCACCAAAAGCACCTGTACCGACAGCCATCATCGTATTGAGTGCACCTAGAATTATAAATAATTTCATCATTTCAATTGTGCTCCTTTATGTTTAAAAGTCGAAAATAGACTCGCCATTTCCTATATTGTCATCTGTAGTCATTAAATTTGAATGAGACGTATGTTCATTTTTCATTGATTGAGGTACTTTACCTCCCATTGCTTCAATTTCAGCAGCTGACACTTGATTTTTATTATGATTTGATTGATTCGATTCTTTGCGTTGCGAAGATAAAGCTTGAGCATTGGATACGTCATGCCTATCTTGAACCGAAGTTTGATTATCACTAGAAGTGTATAGAGAAGTTAATGTATGTATAGCATACATATGCTTTTCAAATTCAGCCTCAGTATGAGCTTCATCCGCTTGCACTAATTCTTGTTCAATCAAATGAATCATTTTATTATTGCGCATCATATATCACCTTAACCTTCGCACCAATTAATAGGGTCTTTTCCTTTAGCTTTTAGATATTCATTCGTTCTTGAATAAGGCTTAGAACCAAAGAAACCTCTAAAAGCAGATAATGGACTAGGATGAGGAGATTTTATAACTAAATGTTTAGATGTATCAATGAGTTTCTCTTTTTGTTGAGCAGGTTTGCCCCATAATATAAAAACAACATTTTCACGATGTTTAGAAACCGCTTCAATCACTTCATCAGTAAATGTTTCCCATCCGATATCTCTATGTGAATGTGCTTCTCCTTGTCTCACTGTCAGCACAGTATTTAATAAAAGCACACCTTCTCTAGCCCAATCTTGTAAATGTGGTGATACCCTATGACAACCAATATCATCTTCTAGTTCTTGGTACATATTTCGCAATGAAGGTGGAAATTTAGCATTAGGTTGCACTGAAAATGCTAAACCATGTGCTTGGTTAGGTCCATGGTATGGATCTTGCCCCAGTATAACTACCTTTATATTGTCAAACGGTGTTAAATCAAATGCTTGGTAAATATTCTTTCTATCTGGGTACACAATTTTAGTTGTATATTCTTTTTCTAGAAAATCGTGCATCTCCTGAAAGTCATGTTTTGACGTTATATCATGAAAAACTTCTGACCATTTCATCGCATTCACCTCTCGACATATTTTAACATATTCAATGATAAGAAGTTATGAAGATTAAATTGCCGCTCTATAAATGTAAACCTATAATATTTCAAAGTTTACAATATAAATATTTTTGGCTATAGTACTACTAAATCAATTTATATCAGAAGTTTGGAGCGTAGACATATGTGTACTGGTTTTTCATTTTTCACAAAATCAAAACATCATTATTTAGCTAGAACAATGGATTTCGCATTCGAATTTAACGGCATACCTACTGTGGTACCTCGCCACTATCGGTATCAATTTGACTTAGAATCAGAATTACGACTTCAATACGGTTTCGTAGGCACTAATTTAAAAGTCGGAAGATATCGCTTTGGTGATGGCATCAATGAACATGGAGTGGCAATTTCAAACCATTATTTCACTGGTGAAGCTTCATATAGCAACCATAGACGGTATGGCTATTTCAATTTAGCACCTGAAGAATTTATAGTGTGGGTGCTTGGCTTCGTTAAAAGTATAGAAGAACTCAAACAAAAAGTGAAAAACATCAACATTATGAATGAAAAAAATACTACATTAAATATAGTTCCACCCCTGCATTTTATAATCACTGATACGTCAGGACATACAGTTGCAGTGGAACCCCATAACGGACTACTTATCGTTAAAGACAACCACGTTAAGGTATTAACCAACGCACCTAAACTTGAGTGGCATATTCAAAATTTAAGAAATTATGCTTTCCTTCAACCTGAGAAATCAACAAATCAGCTTGTTGGCAAAGTATTAGTGCGTTCCATGGGATGTGAAGCTGGCACTAATGGTCTACCAGGTGGCTATACATCTACAGAACGATTCGTGCGTGCCACTTATTTAAGACATCATTTATCATCTTCTCATAATGAAGATATCAACCTTATGAATTGTTTTAAAATCCTAGACTCTGTCAGTATACCGCAAGGAGCTGTGCTAGATGCTGGAGAAACACATTACACACAATATCAATTAGTTATGGAGAGTAAAGATAAAGCTTATTACATTAAGCCATACTTTAGTAATCAACTTTTCAAAGTTCAATTAAATGAAGAATTACTATCAAAGGACGATATGACATTTCTTCCTATTAACAATGAATTACATATTTCTCAATTAAATGCGTAATATATTCATACGGTCCTTCATTTTCGAAAAGCTATAAACATTTAGCTTACCCGATAAACGTGGTATGATTAAGGATATATTAGAACTTAACGGGAGTGAATAAAATTATGGCTTTAAAGAAAGTATTAACAATTGCAGGGTCTGATACGAGTGCGGGAGCTGGTATGCAAGCAGACCTTAAAACATTCCAAGAATTAGATACGTATGGAATGGTGGCTTTGACATCTATCGTTACGATGGATAAAGAAACGTGGTCTCATGATGTAACACCTCTAGATATGAATGTCTTTGAAAAGCAACTTGAAACTGCAATTTCTATTGGCCCTGACGCAATCAAGACGGGTATGTTAGGTACTCAAGAAATCATTAAACGTGCAGGCGAAGTTTATGAAGAATCAGGTGCAGATTACTTCGTCGTAGACCCAGTCATGGTTTGTAAAGGTGAAGACGAAGTACTTAACCCAGGAAATACTGACGCAATGATTAAATATTTACTACCTAAAGCAACAGTAGTAACGCCAAACTTATTTGAAGCTGGCCAACTTTCAGGTTTAGGAAAATTAACTTCAATCGAAGATATGAAAAAAGCTGCTAAAATCATTTATGATGCAGGTACACCTCACGTGATTATCAAAGGTGGTAAAGCGCTAGATCAAGATAAATCTTATGATTTATACTACGATGGCGATAAATTCTATCAGTTAACAACAGATATGTTCCAACAAAGTTATAACCACGGTGCAGGTTGTACGTTCGCAGCTGCGACAACTGCTTACCTAGCTAACGGTAAATCTCCAAGAGAAGCAGTCATCGCTGCTAAAGCTTTCGTAGCATCTGCAATCAAAAACGGTTGGAAAATGAATGAATTTGTAGGACCTGTTGATCATGGTGCATATCATCGCATCGAACACATCGAAGTCGAAGTAACAGAAGTTTAAAGAAATACTGCATTGATTTCTAAAATAAGAATTCATTCTATATAGCTTTCTAAGATGGCTAAAATAGACAAAAGCTTGATATAAACACAGTTCAAATTCAGTCATCTAATTCAAAAATGTTAGAAGCATTTGAGAAATGAAATGATGTTTAGCTTCTTTTAATTTAAAGCTTTTAATCACTTTTTATTGATTAATAAGGTGATTGAAAGCTTTTTATTTTTCTATATTGGAAATTTTTATGTGTATATTCCACCTTTATCACACGTTTTAGAATCTTCACTCTAAAAATATTAAAACGAATATGTTTAAAACAACCTTTACTGTAGTAAACAATGGTAAATGAAACCTTTTAAAAAGGAGGAACTTATAACATGAATATTGAAGATCAAAACGTGGGGATGACTGAACCTATCACAATCATTGGCGGAGGCATCGGAGGTTTGACACTTGCCAGAGTATTGTATGTCAATGGTATACCATCTAAGGTTTATGAAATTGATACATCTCCAAATGCACGTACGCAAGGTGGTCAACTTGATATACATGAACATAATGGGCAAGTTGCACTTAAAAAAGCTCATCTGATGGATGAATTTCACTCTATTATTCATGAAGGCGCAGACGCAGCACGTATATTTAATTCTAATGGGGAATTACTTCACGATGCGCCTGCTGACGAAAATAATGGTAGACCTGAAGTTTTACGTGGAGATTTAAGACAAATTTTAATTGATTCATTACCTAACGAAACAATAGAGTGGAATAAAAAAGTGGATCGTGTAGAAGAATTGGAAAAAGGACAATACCAAGTGTTCTTTAGAGATGATACATCTTTAACTACTAGCAAATTAGTAGGTGCAGACGGCGCATGGTCTAAAGTACGTAAAGTTTTAACTGATATTACACCTCATTATACTGGTTACACATTTATAGAAACATACCTTCATGACGTTGATAACCAATATCCTGAAACTGCAAAAGTTGTAGGACAAGGCCAAATGTTTGCATTATCTCCAGGAAAAGGTATCGTAGCACATCGTGAATATGGGGGTATTATTCATACTTATGTACAGATGCAATGCTCTTCAGAGTGGATTGACAACATTGATTTCTCAAATAAAAAGGAAGCTACACAAACTATAGCTAATGAATTTAAAGGTTGGCCTAATGAAATTACTGCATTGATTATGGAAGCTGAATCCTCAATTACTCCAAGAAAAATTAATGCATTGCCTGATGAACATCGTTGGCAAAGACGACAAGGCGTTACTTTAATCGGAGATGCGGCTCATTTAATGGCTCCTTCAGGTGAAGGCGCAAACTTAGCTATGTTAGATGCCGTGGAATTAGCAGAAAGCATTGCAAAAATGAATGGAGATTTAAATAGCGTTATTAAAGATTATGAAGAAACCATGTTCCCTAGAAGCGAAGAAGAAGCTAGAGAATCACATGAATTATTGGATATATGTCTAGGTGAGGACAGTCCACATCGTCTAGTTGAACTCTTTAAAGGTAATATTTAATAAATATGTAAATGAAACTGGCTTACTTTAAGTGTAAGCCAGTTTTTTAGATCATCATTGAAATTAAAATATTTTGTTGAATGAGGTTTCAAATACTTCTCTAAATTTCTAGGCATAAAGTCTGAGATATCTCTCCGATGTTCGTAGTATTCAAAGTTGATACCATAGCCCCATGTATTTTTAAAGAAACTCATTTACTATATAGAGTGTAGAGAGACAAAGGAGGAATCGAACAACATGATTATCTACAGGCAAAATATAGAGAACGGAGTACCTATTTACGAAATCATAACTAAAACTTTCAAGACTATTACAGTAAAATGTGATGAAACTTTCAGTGAATTCGAAATCTATAAATTGCTCTCTCTACTAGAAAATGACGTAGACACAATGAAAATGAGTTACTAAACCGTGTCGATGTTATTTTCACATCCAAACAAGACATTGCACAAAATCCAATTGAGAATTTGAGAATTAGAATTTATGTTCTAATTATTCCCTAACATAATGTGTTTTTTAAAGTTTTCTGTCCCCTAAACTATAAACTTTAAAAGCCATTCAATCATCCCTAAAAATACTCACCTTAAAATGTATAAAACGCTAATGTTAGCCAAAATTGTCCCCTTTTGTAGCTCGGAGAGAACCTTTGAGCGTTGCTAACATTAGCGTTTATTTTTTCTAATTAAAAGAACGTCTAGTGAATAAAAAAATAGCAGTAAAAAGATTTCTAATTGAGATCATTTTACTGCTATTACTTTAATGAAAGTTATGTTCTAAGTTTTTATATTTAGAAGTTTTCTTTTTCTTTTCTCTCTTTAACCCACCATAAAGCTTTTTTAGGGTTTTCTTCATAGTATTTTCTATCTTCTTCATTATCAACATTTGGATAAGAACCTTTAAGTGACTTACTTGCTGTACTTGCATGAAATAAAGTAATAACTAAGAATCCAATTAAACTAATTGCAGTTAAATAATATGCTGGAGCTAAAGCATTTCCAGTTGATTCTACTAACCATGATGCAATTAAAGGCGTAGTACCACCAAATAAAGAAACAGATATGTTAAATGTTACTGATAATGTACGATATCTGATATGTGTATAGAACATTGTTGGTAAAGATCCTGGCATTGTTGCTTCATATGTTGAAAGGAAGAATCCTAATATGAAGACACCGATAATTATTAATGGTAATGATTTAGTACTTAGTAAACTGTATGCGACAATACTTAATAAAGTAAGTCCTCCTGTACCAATCAAGAATACCTTTTTCTCACCAATTTTATCGGCCATTTTACCAAACATTAGTGCTAATGGAATCATAACTGCCATTACACATGTAATAAGTACACTTGTAGTCGTGGCATCCAGTTTAACAATTTGACCAAGATACGTTGGTAGATAAGCTGTTACAGAATAGTTCGTTACATTAAAGAATACTACCGCTACGAAGCAAACGAGAATATCTTTATAATAATATCGAATAATAGTGAAGAACCCTATGTTATCTCTTTGAGGAGTGGAAGCTACATCATTTTCATAAACAGGAGACTCTTCCAGTCTACGACGTAAATAAAGACCAAATAATCCAAGGAATAAACCTAGAATAAATGGAATTCTCCAACCCCATGCTTGCATCTGATCATGAGTTAAGAAGAAACTTAATAATGCAATCATAATTGAAGCCGCAATATAACCTGAAAGTGTACCAATTTCAAGGCCACTACCTAAACTATTACGACGTTTATCCGGTGATGATTCAGCAACGTAAGTCATTGCACCTGCGTATTCCCCACCTGTAGAAAAGCCTTGTAGCACCCTAGCAAGTAATAACAGTATTGGCGCCCATATTCCTATTGTATTGTAATTGGGTAGTAACCCAATAGTAAGTGTAGATAATGCCATTAAAATAATTGTTGTAGTTAATACAACTTTACGTCCATATTTGTCACCGATGATACCAAATACGATACCGCCAATAGGTCTTAATAAGAACGCGATTGCTAATGCTGCAAATGTAAAAATTTGTTGGATTTGAGGATTATGTACTGGAGAGAAGAAATTCGCTCCTATGTATGCAGTTGTATAAGCATAAACCCCAAAGTCAAACCATTCCATGGCGTTACCAATACCGGTAGCTACAACGGTTTTTTTCGCTTCTTGACCGTCTACCACGTTAATATGATTTTTGTTGAACTTCATTACAACAACACTCCCTTGTGATGTGTTACATAATTATACGTAGTTAAACTTTAATGTCAAATTAATTCAGTTTACATAATTTTCAATTTTTTAAGTTTATTCATTTTACAGATATTTAAATTTAACATTTGAAATTGCTTCCATTAATTATTGGCAACGAAAATAAAAAAACTAAAAAATAATTTTTCATCTAATTTTTTAATACCATTAGTTTTACCCCGTATAAATCATCCGAAACTTTTATAATTGTTTCGTCTTCAACAAAAAATCGTATATCGTCATGTATATCAATAGGTTTAAGGTATTTTATTTTATAATTCTCCCATTGTATATTGAGTTCTTCGAAGGCGATTTCACATACTAATTGACCTGGTACAATGTCATTGTGTATTGGATTCATATCATTCACTAATACTAAGTATTCTTTAATAATCTCGATTGAAATCTTCATTTTAACGCTTTACCTCAATAAAAACTTGTTCTATATATATACATTTATGGTTATTTTTATTTATTTTCAAACTATAGGTGTGCTTGATAAAATCTTTTATATTTTTAACTGAAATTTTGCTTAAAGTCGCGTCATATACTTCATCCGTTACTAATTTATTAAATTCTTTAACATATGTCTCCTTTAAAATTAAAGGTTTCTTTACAAATTTTTTATAACTTTTAAATTCCGACCAAAGCTTTGCACACATTAAAGTAGGGACTTGATAATTGAAATCTTTATTTAATAAATAGCAATACTTACGCACGTCTTCTTCTTTAAAAATGACTCTTTGATGTTCTTCACCATCTCTCAAATAATACTGCATTACCGAGCCCTCCACCGATTCCCATTGTTGCAATGGATTTATTTTGCACATTCATATGAAATAATCGTGTAACTAGAGCAGCGCCACTTGCTCCATATGGGTGACCAGAAGCGATTGCGCCGCCCCATCGATTTAGCTTATCATCAGAAATACTAAGTTCCTTCTGACAAGCTAAAACCTGTGAACTAAATGCTTCATTTAATTCTATAGTATCAATATCTTCTATTTTAACTTTAGCTCTTTTTAACAGCTTTCTAACTGCTGGCACAGGACCTATACCTAAATAATTAGGATCAACCCCAACTGTACAACTTTCAATAAATTTTAATCCTTTAGCAAAACCTAAGTTTTTAGCGAGTTTCTCTTCCATTACAAGGATTAATACGGCACCATCATTTTTCATACAACTGTTACCAACTGTAATTGAACCTTGATTTAATAATGGTTTAAATCTACTTAATTTCTCAGTAGTTAAACGAGACTTAACACTTTCATCTCTATCAAACGATACTCCTTTAACTTTAATAGGCAATATTTCTCGGGAAATATTCCCATTATCATAGTGATATTGAGTCAATTGATGGCTTCTATAAGCGAACTTATCTTGCATTACTCGCGAAATACCGTATTTTCGCGCCACATTTTCAGCAGCTTCTATCATTGAAGGATCTTGACCTTTTGGAGCAAATGGCGCTCTTTCGAAGAATTGAGGAAATTCTGTTTCATACACTGATTGAGGTCGTTTTAATTTCCAAGGTGCTCTACTTATACTCTCAACACCACCTGCAAGGTATACATTTCCAGCGCCGCTTTGTATCATTCTACAAGCTTGTATAATAGTTTCTAGTCCTGAGCCACACTGTCGATCAATAGTAACGCCTGGAACGGAGTTTTTAAGGCCTGCTTCTAGCAAAGATTTCCTTGCGATGTTACCACCATTGCCAACTGTGTTGCCGATAATAACGTCTTCCAAGTATTCCATCGCTCCAGGATATTCTGCTTGAAAGTAATTGAATAAAGGTTCTAGTAGTTGTTCTGGTTCCAAATGCTTTAAATATCCACCATACTTGCCAAATGCAATTCGTTTAGCTGCTACAATGACTGGTTGCTTCATATTTAAATCTCTCCATTCAAATATTTAGTTTTCATTTTTCCTCTAGCAATTTTTCCAGATTCAGTGTAATGCATACCGTTAATTTTCCTAATTTTAGACGGAACCTCATATCTTGATAGATGATTCTTTAAACACGTTTTTACTTCTGAATATTTTAATTCTTTTATTCCTGTATACAAAAGAACTGCTATTTCTCCAAACTTATGATGTGGCTCACCTATTATTATTGCTTCACTGACACCTTCAATATTCATCACGCGCTGTTCTATCTCACTAGGATATACGTTAACGCCACCTATAATTAGACGGTCACTTTTCCTTCCTACTAGATATAAATTTCTATTTCTAATTAGTGCATAATCTCCTGTCTCAATCCACTCATTTGAAATTTGTTCTTCACCAACATATCCACTAAAAGTCATTTCACTTCGAACTTTTAGTAGTCCAATATGTTTTGAATCTTTCTCAAATAGTTTGGCTTCCACGTTTGGAAACAATTTGCCTACTGATTGTCTTGGTGCTGTTTGATTGAAATTATAGCTAATAAAACTTGCCTCAGAGGTGCCAAAAAATTCTATTAAATTCGAATCTGGATAAAGTTGAGCGATAGCCCTAAATTGTTCTTTTGAAAGCTTTGCTCCACTGCTGAAAATACTTTTAATTTCCGCAGTATATAAACCTTTTAAAATGAACTGATAAAGCATCGTGGGTACTACAAACAATGAAGCAGGCTGATGTATAGACTGTATAGTCTTCACGAGTACTTCTGCATTAAACTCTTTTTGACCTACAAATGTGCGTCCTGTAAACAAAGCATATATACATGCGTATAAGGAGAGTGAGTGTGATAAAGGGCCAGGAGCAACAATCACTTTTGAATCATGCTTTATTAATTTCTCATTCTCTTTATAAGAAATTAACCATGAATGTTCATTTCTATAATAAGCCTTGGGCAAGCCAGATGTTCCCGAAGTAAATCCAATATGCAGTAATGTACCATTAATAGAATGAGAAATCCTATTATACCCTGTTTTAATTAAGTGCTGGTCACTCTTTAACCATTGAATTTTATATTTTTCAATCAGCTGGTTTATTGTAACTTTATTCCATTTACTACTAAAAAAGCACGGAATACCTCCAACTCTATGAATAGCGAAATAATGAATCAGATTTTTTATCGGATGATTACTTAATAAACCAACTTTTTCTCCCTCGTTAATCATAGAATATTGAGAACTTGCTTTATCTATCTCATGAATCAATTCATCGTAAGTTATTCGTTGATGATCAAATACCAAAGCCAATCGCTTAGGTTGATGCTCACCAAAATCATAAATATTTTTAATTACCTCTAACATGCCATCACCATATGTAAACTTTATTTATAAATATGTTAACATTAATCTTAAAATTCCTCATGCTAAAATTAACGCCCCACTACCAATGATATGGAAGTAAGACGTTATTAATTTATATTATAGTAAAAATTTCCTCTGGTTCATTCACGACATAATACGGATTTTCTTGAAGTAAATCATGTGCAGATTGCGCGCCCCAAGTCACTACACAGGATCTAATATCTGATAAACTCGCACTTTTAACATCATGCTTTGTATCTCCGATATATACTGTACGTCCTTGATTTAAATGATTATTCTGTATGATGGATTGTAAGATTTTATAATGAGGCTTTCGCAACTCCTTAATATGTAAACCTAGTGCATCTTTTATAAATCGATTAAGCCCTAAATAATCTAATTGTCTTGTTACTACAGCTGTTTCATTACTTGATATTACAAAGATATTTTTCTTTTTATTATGTAGTAATTGGAGCATTTCACTTATTCCCGCAAACTCTTTTATATTATGTATTTCATATTGACTATAATATTTATGATAAGCCCTAATGAATAATTCAACTTTTTCCTCATCTATACCGATACTAGTTAAACTTCTCAAACCTTCCTCTAACGGTTGGCTTTGTGCACTTAAAATTTCTTCTTTACCAGGATTCTTTAAATTTAATTCCTTAAAAGCCTGCTCAGTTGCATAAACGTGACATAATGTTGTGTCTGCTAAAGTACCATCAAAATCAAAAATATAGTTGTCAAAATTCATGATGTTACACCTCTTAGATAGTAATTACATTATAAATATACACTTTTTTGGTTAAAACTGCGATATATTAAAAAACCAGAGATTTCATGGACTTCATGGAATCTCTGGTAGTATTTCTTACTATTCTAAATTAGCATGATTTTGTTGCATTGTTTCTTCATTGATATGAAATGCTTCCATTAAAGGCAATACAACACTGTCGAGGAAAACTAGTGACGCTTGTTCAAACAAGCTTCCTAGTGGTTGCTTAGAACCTTCAATATCGTGTTTAGTGCCAGCTGGTAATTCTATAATAGTTTCAGCAAGCTCTCCGATTGGCGAATCTGTTTGCGTTGTAATAAGTACAACTTTAGCGCCAATCTTTTGCGCTTTTTCAGCTAACAATCTTAAGTGTTCTGTTGAACCTGACCCAGAAATGATAATGAAAAGGTCGTGCTCTTTTATTGATGGAGTCGTGGACTCTCCTACAACATAAGCGTGTTCACCTAGTTGGTTTAAACGCATTGCAAAACTATTTGCAACAAATCCAGAACGCCCTTTACCAGCTACAAATATTCTATCCGCACCAACAACGTCATTAGCAAATCTTTCATACGACGTATCATCAACATGCGACAACGTATGATCTAATTCATCAAGTATAAGACGATAGTTATTAAATTCTGTCATCCTATCTACCTTCAATCGCATCGCGACATTGTTTTGCAGCTTCAACAGGATCGTCAGCGTTTGCGATTCCTCCACCTACGATAACTAAATCAGGTTCTTCAGCCACAATATCTTTAATTGTATCTGGTTTAATACCGCCAGCTACAGCGACTTTAGAATTTTTAATTACTGACTTCACTGTACGTAAACTATCTAATGGTGATTGACCTTCAGCTTGTAAATCATAACCAGTGTGTACAGCGATATAATCAGCGCCCATTTCGTCTAATTCTTTTGCGCGTGTTTCAAGATCTTGTACCGCAATCATATCTACTAATAATTCTTTACCATGTTTATGTGCTTCTTCAACAGCAGCTTTAATTGATGCGTCTTCTGCTACACCTAAAATAGTTACAACATCAGCACCAAATTTAACAGCTTGGCTTACTTCATAATCTGCTGCATCCATGATTTTTAAATCTGCTAATACTTTCGCATTACTAATATTCTCATTTAAATGTTGAACTGATGGTAAACCTTCGTTAATAACAATCGGCGTACCAATTTCAACAATATCTACATATTCTTCAACTTTTTTCGCTAATTTTGCTGCTTCTTCTTTATTTAATAAATCAATTGCTAATTGTAGTTCCAATGAAATACATCCTTTCATATGACAGTCAATTTCTATTATATAAAGGTGTTTACCCGGCATTTCATTTTTTAAACTGAGCTGAAAATGCTATCACCACAATTAGACTTTATCAATATGAGGAGGTGCAGCCTCATCATCAACATACACTTCCACATTTGGATGGGCATGTAAAATTGTAGAAGGGATGTCTTTAGTAACCTGGTTATTCATTAATTGATGAATCGCTTCTTTTTTCTTTTCTCCAAATGCAAGCAAAATAATACGTTTAGCCTTTAAAATACTTGCTAATCCCATTGAAACAGCTTGTTGTGGAACATCTGATTCACTTTCAAAATAACGACTGTTTGCACGTATCGTACTCTCTGTCAAATCAACAATGTGCGTTTCACTATGTAAATCAGTACCAGGTTCATTAAATCCAATATGACCATTTTCACCTATACCTAATATTTGTATATCAACAGGACCTCTATCATTAAGCAATTGGTTATAACGTTCAGCCTCATCCTCTAATTGAGAGCTGTAACCATTTGGTATATGAATATTTTCTTTATTGAAGTTCGGATATTGATCAAATAATACCTCATTCATATAATAATGATAACTTTGAGGGTGTTCAGCTTTTAATCCAACATATTCATCTAAATTAAATGTTTCAACATGAGAAACATCTAATTGATTCTTTTCTAATAACTCAACTAAATATTTGTATACCTCAGTCATTGTGCCACCAGTAGCTAAACCTAATTTACTTGTAGGTTGGCAACTCATTTCTTTATATAATTCACATGCAACATAAAATGACGCAAGTTTCTTAGAACCTAAGTTGATGATTTTCAATTTTTAAACACCTCGATTTTTAAATCTATGTTCTTACACCTTTCCAACTCCACTTATATAATATACCCTTCAAATACATATTTAACAAAATTTAATTCTTAATTTAAAGAAATTTAACAAACTTCATTATCTATCTTTTTATCTATAACTAAAAAATTTTCCTAATTATTTCAAGCATTCGTGTACAAATATACATCGCTTTCTAGTAAAATATATAGATAAACACATTTACTGATTTTTTATAAACACATTAGTACACGTTGTAAAATATTAAAGAGATAATATAAGTAGTCACTAATAATAAAGCGTAAAAAATCGCGACTTTGGAATCTTTTTAGTGAAGTACTTAACACTAAAATAAACATCTCTAATTTTAATAACTACAAAACCTGTGAAGACTCACACAACTCGGCTACGCATAAAGGCGTCGTAACTCATCGAGTTATAAACGCTCTATTACTATTGATGTAATATGATAAAGTCTTTAACTAATGTTTAAAATTTCGACAGTTTACAATCAACACACTGCAAAATACAAGGGAGTGAACGTGTTGGAACCGATTAATGAACAAGAAGTACTTAACTTACTTACTTCTTATGCAAATAAACCCGTGTACTTACATGTCGAAACTACAAATGGCGCATACGCTAACCATTTCGACGAACGCGTTTTTAACGCAGGTACCTTTTTAAGAAATATACAAGTCACATATGAACACGCACAACTTAAAGGTGGCGAAAAAGATCCATATCGTGTCGGATTAAAATTACGAGAAGGTGGTTGGGTTTATGTACAAGGATTAACGCACTATGAAGTTAATCACGACAACGAATTCCTCATCGCCGGATTTAATTATGAAGGACAATTGGCAGCTACAATAGAAATTAGCGTTAAGCCATTCACAATATAGAGGAGGTTATGAATCATGACTGATGAAAGACACGTACTTGTAATCTTTCCACATCCAGATGATGAAACCTTCTCATCTGCTGGAACCATTGCAAGTTATATTGACGCAGGCGTGCCAGTCACGTACGCATGCTTAACACTAGGACAAATGGGACGTAACTTGGGTAACCCTCCTTTTGCGACAAGGGAATCTTTACCTAATATTCGAGAACGAGAACTTGAAGATGCTTGCCGAGCAATTGGAATTACAGACCTAAGAAAGATGGGGTTACGAGATAAAACGGTTGAGTTTGAACCACATGATCAAATGGACGATATGGTAAAAAATCTCATTGATGAAACTAACCCGTCGTTAATTATTTCATTTTATCCTAAATTCGCCGTGCATCCAGACCATGAAGCTACAGCAGAAGCTGTTGTACGTACAGTAGGACGTATGCCAGAATCAGAACGTCCACGACTCACACTTGTAGCATTTAGTAATGATGCACCAGAAATACTTGGTCAACCAGACATTCAAAATGACATTTCTAAATATAGTGATTTAAAACTTAAAGCCTTTGAAGCGCATGCTTCTCAAACAGGACCATTCTTAAAACAAATTGCGAGCCCTGACATTGATGGACAAGCACAAAGTTTCTTAAAGGTTGAGCCATTTTGGACTTATCACTTCGAATCTTAAATGGAGGTAAAACATGACAGAATTTGATTTATCTACTCGAGAGGGTCGTTGGAAACACTTCGGTTCTGTAGATCCTATCGAAGGTACGAAACCTACAACTAAAAATGAAATGACTGATTTACAAAGCACTCATAAAAATTTCCTATTTGAAATAGAAGAAGTAGGAATTAAAAATTTAACGTATCCTGTATTGATTGATCAGTATCAAACTGCAGGATTATTTAGCTTTTCAACAAGTTTAAATAAAGATGAAAAAGGCATTAATATGAGTCGTATATTAGAGAGTGTTGAAAAGCATTATAATAATGGAATTGAGCTTGAATTTAATACACTTTATCAAGTATTACGCACACTTCAAGAAAAAATGAATCAAAATGCTGCTGGGGTGGATGTCTCAGGAAAATGGTTCTTTGATCGCTTTAGTCCAGTGACTAATATTAAAGCTGTAGGTAACGCAGACGTCACGTACGGACTTGCAATTGATGGCGAGAAAGTAACACGTAAAGAACTAACGATTGAAGCTACTGTTACAACACTTTGTCCTTGTTCTAAAGAAATCAGTGAATACTCAGCGCATAACCAACGTGGAATCGTTACAGTTAAAACTTATTTAGATAAAGATGCTAAAGTCGTGGATGATTATAAAGATAAAATTTTAGACGCTATGGAAGCTAACGCGAGTTCCATATTATACCCTATCTTGAAACGTCCAGATGAAAAACGTGTCACAGAACGTGCTTATGAAAACCCACGTTTCGTAGAAGATTTAATTCGACTCATTGCTGCTGATTTAGTTGAATTCGACTGGATTGATGGCTTTGATATTGAATGTCGCAATGAAGAATCTATTCACCAACACGATGCGTTTGCTCGTTTAAAATATAGAAAATGATAGAAAAAAGAGAGTTGCTCCACACTTCTTTAAAGCAACTCTCTTTTTTTATGCGATATAAAATTTTAATATATCGTGTGCGTATTACATAGACATTTTCAAAAATAAATTAATATTAAGTTAATGTCTACTCATATTCTTCTCCCCTGGTCTAACGAAACACATTGCAATAATACTAATCAATGAAGCTACAACCGCTGAAATAAACATTGTTGAATAACCGTGAGTAGCGACTAAAATACCTGTAAGTGTAGGCGCAATCACTGTCGCTGTATTAACAAAGAAGTGAGTTATACCACCATAGGTACCAGTTTTATTTGGTGCTGTATCAATAATCACTGACCAGTAAACTGCGTTAGGTAAGAAGATAAACGCATTCCCTATCATCATTAATATCATGACTGCAACGATACTATGTGTGAATGGAATGATTAGGAAACATATTGCTGCACAAATCATGCCTGCAATCGCAAAGTATGAACGTGCGATACGTAAGCTACCAGTCTTTTTACGTAGCCAGTCAGACATTTGACCACCAAAATATGCTGTAAAACAAGCACCGATCCAAGGAATCATCCCCAAATACCAAAGTGAATGGATTTCAAAATGATATTCATCCTGCAAGTATTTCGGTGTCCATGTTAATATAAGAAAATTAACATATTGGAAACCAAAATAACCAATCATGTTTCCTACGAGTGTTGGACTTTTAAAGAAATGATACCACTTTTCACTTGAATCTTCTGTTTCTACTGTTTTTTCAACATTTAAACTCTCATTTGTAGAGCGAATATCATTTAATTCTTCTTCTGAAACTTTTTTATTGTCCTCGGGATAATCTGTAAATACCTTTGCCCAAATAATTACCCAGACTAACCCAAGTATGCCTAATAGGACAAAGAGTAAACGCCAACTTGCTATAGTTAAGAAACCAGATACGATAGGTGCAGTAATAAGTGCTCCTAAAGGTACGCCAATTAAACCAAGAGCTGATAATAAACCACGTTCTCTAGGTGCCGCCCAGTTCGCATTAGTTTTACTAATCGTTGAAAAGATAGGACCTTCTGAAATACCGAAAAGCACTCGAAGTAAACCAAATCCAGCAATAGCTGAACCTCCAAATATTGCCATACCAAGTTCACCTGCAAAAGCCATTGCAATTTCAACTAAAGACCAAGCCGTCCCAGCCAATATCCAAACAAATTTAGGTCCCTTTTTATCGGCAGTAATTCCACCAAGCAATGAACCAAACATGTAACCATAGCCAAAGTATCCTAGTATAGATCCCCAAGCAATCGTATCAAAACCAAATTCTTTAATAATATCTTCTTGAGCATATGAGATTGCACCACGATCGATGTAATTAATCATCGTCATAATAACAATCATGGTAATGATAAAATAACGATAACGTTTCATAGTCATCCCCACCCCTTTGTTCTAAACATCTCTACCGTGTAAGTTTATCACAAAGTTGAGTGTAAGCGCTAACATTATTTTAAATATTCAGAATGTTAAGGTGTTAAAAAAGTGCTATAGATAAGGAGGTTAATAATTTCGGACTAAGTAGAATAGGAATGTTTTTAATATTATTGAATTTTTATTTTTAGTTTATTTAATATTTGAAGATTTTATTATGTTATAATATTTGTAAAATAAATTAAACAGATGAGGTATCGAATGTTTTATTTTGTAGGAAACAATATTGGTCAAAAAATCACAGGTATTGAAAAAGCTATTATTAATCGTTTAAACCTTTTTAAAGAAAATAAATATTCATCAAAAGTTATTCTATTAGCATGGAATCGTTACTTAACTGATACAGCATCAAATTATTTAATGCATGAAGATTACATAAATATGTACGATTATTTTCAAGAAGCTACGCAAGTAACTATAAATATTGAATCGATAAATAGTAAAAATTGGTTACATGATTGGCAGCATGATTGTGGATACACAATTAAGTATGTTGAACATTCTAATGATGTACGCGTTTATGATGGTAACAACTTTATAATGTATGCCCATTTTACAGATGAGACTTATAAAAAACTTGATTATCTTAATTATTTCGATACATCTCGTAGGAAAATCAAAAGAGAGCTGTATGATACTCGAGGATTCTTAAGTTGTACTAGAATTTTATCAACTGATCAAAAAATTCAATCGGAGTTTTACTATTCTCCTCAAAAAGAAGTTAAATTAGAGAAATATTATGATATTGATTCAAATGAACCTAATATAGCTAAGAAAATACTATTACATCATCAGGGGAAAACGTATTTCTTCAATAATGATACTGAGTTAAGTGCATTTTTCATAGAACAAATTTATTGCAGTGGTGATCTTTTCTTTAGTGACAGAAATTTAATTTCATCACATGTTTTTAATTCTACAATTCATACAATACCGGTTGTAGCCGTTTTACATAGTACTCATGTCAAAGATATTAATGATTTGATGCATTCAAGGATTAAAAATGTCTATAAAGGCGTCTTCGATCATTTAAAACGCTACAAAGCCATTGTAGTTTCAACGGAACAACAAGCCGAAGATGTACGTCATAGAATTAAGGACTGTATTCCAGTTTATGCGATACCTGTAGGTTTCTCTGAAAGTACATCACAACATAATATAGGATATACATCTCAAAAATTAATTTCTGTAGCAAGATACTCCCCTGAAAAGCAATTAGAACAACAAATTAAGCTGGTTAGTAAATTAAAAGGGGTATTCCCCAAAATTGAATTACATTTATATGGTTTTGGGCCTGAAGAAAGTAAGCTTAAAACATTAATTAATGATTATCATGTAGAAAATCATGTATTTCTAAGAGGATTTCTTAATGACTTAACAGAAGAATTTAAAACAGCATATGTTAATTTAATTACAAGTAATATGGAAGGATTCTCATTAGCATTATTAGAAGCTCAATCGCATGGTGTTCCTTCTATTAGCTATAATATTAAATATGGACCAGGTGAATTAATTATTCCTGATTATAATGACTCATTAGTAGAATTTAACAATGAAGATCAACTATATGAAACTGTGAAGGCTCTACTAGAAGAACCGGAATTACAACAAAAATATGCTCAAAATAGTATTGAATCATCCAAAAATTTTAGTAAGGATGCCATTATAAATAGATGGCAACAATTAATAAATGATATCAATACATAGATTTTAGAATATCAGCCCATAAAAATAATAGCAGTAAGTCGGTTTTAATTAAGAACCTTCTTACTGCTACTTTTATTTAAAATTATATTGTATAACTGTACGTTTTATTTTAAGTGTTCATAAGGACTGTTATTTACAAATGAAACGATTTGATCTACGAATAATTTTGCACGTAATTGGAATTCACTATCCTCTAGGTATAATGTGCCATCGTCTAATTTTGCGTAATCTGAATCATGTGTAGCAATTTGTGTAGGAACTGCAATACCTAATAAACTGCGTATAATCACTCTTAAATGTGATAATGGTTCTGAACTTACAATACCTCCACTATTTCCAATGAGACCCACCGGTTTCATTTTGAAATAATCCATATTCAAATGATCTAGAGCGTTCTTAAGTATGCCAGAAAATGAGCCATGATAATTAGGCGTTCCAAGAATAAAGAAATCCGCTTCCATTACTTTATCCTGAAGCTCTTTAACATTTTTTTTAATATCTTCAGCAGCTTGTGTTGTACCAGAAAAGTCCAATTGATGAATTGGTTTCTCAGCTAAATCAAATATATCTACATCAACATCATGTTCATCTAATTGACCTATAAGGTATTTAGCTAAAGCATTTGTATGAGAACCTACTCTAGCACTGCCTACAATTATTAATCCTTTCATCTTTTACACCTCTTAATTATGTTAATTGATTCTCTTCTTTTAAAAATTTCTTAATTGCTTTACCGACTCCGCTGTTTTCATTTGAATCAGTCACATACTTAGCGACTGTCTTAACTTCTGGTGCAGCATTATCCATTGCGACCGAATAACCGACTCTTTCAAGCATAGAGACATCATTTAAGTTATCCCCTAGTGCCATGACATCTTTTAAATCAATGCCGAGTTGTTTCGCAATAGTAGATAAAGCTATGCCTTTTTGCGCATCTGAATGTGTAATTTCTAAATTACCTCTTGAAGATGAAGAAACTGCAAGGTTTGGTGATTGAGCTAATTCTTGACCTACAAGATCAATTTTTCCTAAATCAGAATCGAACGCTAAAATTTTCATGATTAATTCACCAGGAATATCTTCAATTTTGTCATAATTATCAACAATTTTTAAAGTTCCATTATCTATACGTTTTTGAATACTGTTCTCGATTTTCTCAACATCTGCTTTTTGACCAGCACGTTCAGCGATATCAATATAAATTTCTAAGTCTCTTTGAGGATTTTCCGTATAAATCCCTCTATTTGTGTAAACTTGATAATATATGTCTTTTTCTTTCAATGTAGACGTTATCTTACTCACTAAAGAATGATTAAGATGAGATGTACTCATAATATTGAACGTTTCATCGCGAACTTCGGCTCCGTTCAAGCAGATATATGGTACTTTTAAATCTGTTTCAGCAACTGGTGTATTCGCTTCGTAAAATGCACGCCCTGTCGCGATAACAACAGTGATACCATGTTCTTGTGCAAATTTAATCGCTTCTTGGTTCTCTTGAGAAATTTCGTGTGCAGCATTAAGGAGCGTTCCATCCATATCTGTTGCAATTAGCTTTATCATTCGTTGACCTCGTTTCTTCCCGTTTGTAGTTATTTATTTTTAATTTAGGTTTTTAAATTTAATTTTTGAAAAGGTTAGCATGTATTGTCACTCTTTTCATACACAATTATTCTAACAAATTTGTGTCATTTTGTATCTTTGCTTGTTTGAGTGCCTTCTTTTGTTGGCGAATATTTTTGAAGAAATCACGTAAAAGTGTGCTGCATTCATTTTCCAAAATACCCGACTCAACAATAGCTCTGTGGTTGAATTGAGGCTGCTCTAACAAGTTCATCAAACTGCCGGTACATCCTCCCTTAGGATCAACAGCACCATAAACCACTCGTGGTATTCGACTCATCACGATGGCTCCTGCACACATCACGCAGGGTTCAAGGGTGACATAAAGAGTACATTCTTCTAAACGCCAACTACCCACTACCTTAGATGCACGTTCAATCGCAATGTGTTCAGCGTGTGCAGTAGGTAGTTGTAAGGATTCTCTTAAATTATGAGCGTGTGCAATGACTTGATCGTTTTTAACAATGACAGCTCCAATGGGCACCTCCCCTAGAGCTTGTGCTTTCTGAGCTTCTTTGATTGCTAAACGCATGTAATCTTTATCAGTTCTCATATGTGTTGCAATACCTCACTTATGGTACAATACTCATTGTCTATTTTAACATTTGGAGAAGTGAATATGAATAAACCATTTATTGCAATTGAAGGACCTATAGGTGTTGGTAAATCTTCACTTGCACGAATGCTAAGTCAAACGCTTGGTTATTACGAAGAGAAAGAAATTGTTGACGAAAATCCTTTTCTATCAGACTTTTATGACGACATAGAAAAGTGGAGCTTTCAAACAGAAATGTTCTTTTTATGTAACAGATATAAACAAATTCAAGATATTAAGGCGTTAGAACAAGGCGTTGTAAGTGATTACCACATACATAAAAATAAAATATTTGCAAATAACACATTAGATTCGAAAGAGTTCGATAAATTCAGTCGCATTTATGATATTTTGACTGAAGATCTTGAAATGCCTAATATGATTATCTTTTTAGATGCAGATTTAGATGTTCTCAAAACTAGAATAGCTAAACGCAATCGCGATTTTGAACATACTATTGAAGATGATTATTTATTAAAGCTGAAACAAGATTATAAAGCTTATTATGAATCCTTAAAAAATGAGGGCGCGAATGTCATACGTATTGACACAACTGAGAAAGATTTTGTTAACAATAGTGACGACTATAAAGAAATTTTAGAATTAATAAAACCAATGATTGGAGATAATATAGATGAATAATTTTGGTATTCCTCAAAATGCAATTATCACTATTGCAGGTACTGTGGGCGTCGGAAAGTCAACATTAACACAGGCGCTTGCTGATAAATTAAATTTTAAAACTTCTTTTGAAAATGTTGATCATAATCCTTATTTAGATAAATTCTATCATGATTTTGAGCGTTGGAGTTTTCATCTACAAATATACTTTTTAGCGGAACGCTTTAAAGAACAAAAGCGTATGTTTGAATATGGTGGTGGCTTCGTACAGGACCGTTCTATTTATGAAGATGTTGATATTTTTGCGAAAATGCATGAAGAACAAGGTACAATGAGCCCGGAAGATTTTCACACGTATTCAGAATTATTTAACGCTATGGTAATGACACCTTATTTTCCTAAACCAGATGTGTTAATTTATTTAGAATGTGATTATGATGAAGTGATTGATCGTATTAAGCAACGTGGTCGTGATATGGAAATTAATACAGACCCTGAATATTGGAAAAAATTATTCAAACGTTACGATGATTGGATTAATAATTTTAATGCTTGTCCAGTGGTGCGCGTCAATATTAATGAGTATGATATTCACGAAAATCTGGATTCACTAGACCCAATTATCGATAAAATAGCTCATATCATCCAGACTCATCGCCAAGTTGATACAAGACCTTAAAGTGAATTGAAACTTTGCTTATATTCTATTTTTTGACAAACGATCTAATTATATATAGGTTAATACTACAAGTTAATGATTTACACTAGGGGTGTTTTTAACTGAGATGGAATCTATCCAAACCCTTTGAACCTGAATCTAGTTTAAACTAGCGTAGGAAAGTGTGATGACGCTCTTAATATTAATTTGTCATAATATGTGATGACTAAGAAGCACAACTTTTTTACGGAAGTTGTGCTTCTTTTTTTAAAAAATTTTAGGAGGATTAAAAATGTCAAAAACTGCAATTATTACTGGAAGTAGCCGTGGTTTAGGAGCGGTAATTGCTCAAACATTAATTAATAAAGGTTATAACGTTGTTGTGAATTATAAACATAGCAGAGAAAAAGCTGAAAAATTGATTGAGAATATTAGTCATGAAAAAGCAATTGCAATTCAAGCTGATGTGACAGAACGTGCCGAAGTTAACCGAATGGTCAAAGTTGCAAAGGAACATTTTGGTAATATAGACATTGTTATTAATAATGCACTAGTTAATTTTAAGTTTGATCCAAACCAACAAAAGAACTTCAAAGATTTAACTTGGGAAGATTATCAACAACAACTTGATGGCACTTTAAAAGCTGCATTTAATGTTACACAAAGTGTCATACCTCAATTTATTGAAAAACAGGAAGGCAGAATTATTAATATCGGAACAAATCTATATCAAAACCCAGTCGTCCCCTATCATGAATACACGACTGCTAAAGCTGGCTTAATAGGTTTTACCCGTAATATCGCTGCAGAGCTAGGCCAATATGGTATAACAGCCAATGTGGTTTCTGGAGGATTATTAAAAACTACTGATGCTAGTGCAGTAACGACGCCTGAGGTATTCGACTTAATCGCTCAAACGACACCGCTCAAAAAAGTGACTACGCCACAAGATGTAGCAAATATGGTTGCTTATCTAGCTTCTGATGAAGCAAGTGGTATCACTGGTCAGAATTTAACTGTTGATGGTGGGTTAACAATGAATTAATGTATGATGTTAATAGAAAATATCGATTAAAACTTACATCTAAAATTAAATGTAGAGTGAAACCTCTTTTTTTAAAGACAAATATAATAAAAGCATGGTTACTTGAACTCACTCAAATATCCATGCTTTTTAATTAATTTTGTTATTTTTTATATTGATCTAAAATTTGTTTTACATCTTTAGCACTGTCAATAATGACATCCGCATCCGCTTCATGAAGTTCCTCTCTTTTTGCGATACCAGTTAATACACCTATACTTAAACCTAATTTAGCGTTTACCGCAGTTTTCATATCATTTGTAGTGTCACCAATGATGGCAACTTGATCTGGTGAAACATCATAAGCGTCAAATAAAGGATTCATCACTTTTGGATTGGGTTTTTCTTCAGCATGAGTTTCTGTAGAAATAATTAAATCAAATAATTCTTTAGATTGCGTTTCTTCTAGAAATTGATCTACGCCTTTTTTGGTATCACTAGTGACAATACCAATTTTATAACCTTCGTTTCTAAGTTCCTGAATAGTCTCTTGCACACCTTCAATCCAATTATTTTCAGGAACACGAGTATCAACAAGTTCTTGGCTAGTATTTCTTGCCCAATCAGATGTATCTTCTCCAGTAACTTTATTAAAAGATTTAATCATATCTCCTAATGATCCTGAACCCATAATTGAATCAGGAACAATTTTATCGTCAATAATTCCAAGTTGGCGGTGTGCTACTTCTTTGTCGTGTACAGGAAATGTCTCTAATAGTTTATCAACAAGGCGCACACCGATTTTTTCCCAACTCTTATCAAATTCTATTAGCGTGCCATCTTTATCAAATAATATCCATTCCATTTTTACTTCTCTCCTGAAAATGATTTTTTGTAGTACATTCATTTACATATTATTGTAATATAGAGACTTCAATAATTATAGAAAAGTGGATTATGGTTTCTTTATTTCACAAAAAAGAGCTTTCTCGAATGAGAAAGCTCTTTCAGTATATAACACATTAATAGTTAGGGACTTCAACTCTCCAACCATATTTATCTTCTAATTTACCGCTTTGAATACCAGTATATGTGTCATATAATTTTTGAGTGATTTCACCTGGCTCATTATTATTAATAACAATTTCTCTGTCTTCATAGCGTAATGTACCAACTGGAGAAATAACCGCTGCAGTACCTGCACCAAATACTTCTGTAAGTTCACCTTTGTCGTAAGCGTCGAATAATTCGTCAATTGAAACTTTTCTTTCTTCAACTTCATAACCTAAGTCTTCAGCTAATTGAATAATTGATTTTCTAGTAATACCTGGTAAGATACTTCCATTTAATGCAGGTGTGACTATTTTTCCATTTTCAACGAAGAAGATATTCATACTTCCAACTTCTTCGACATATTTTTGTTCCACACCATCTAGCCATAATACTTGGTCATAACCTAATTTGTTAGCATTAGTTTGTGCAAGTAGACTAGCAGCATAGTTACCGGCAACTTTCGCAAATCCTACTCCTCCACGTACGGCACGAACATATTCGTCTTCAACATAAATTTTAGTAGTTTTTAACGTGTCTCCACCATAATACGCACCTGAAGGCGATAAAATGATTAATAACTTATATTGTTGAGATGCACGTACACCTAGAATACCTTCCGTAGCAAATACGAATGGACGAATATATAATGATTGCCCTTCACCCTCTGGTACCCAGTCACGTTCAACATCAATAAGTTGTTTTAATCCCTCTAATAATGCTTCTTCGTCAACTTCTGGCATTTCTAAACGCGCTAAAGAATTATTAATACGTTTAAAGTTTTGGTCTGGTCGGAATAATACCACTTCACCGTTGTGTTTATATGCTTTAAGCCCTTCAAATACCGCTTGACCATAATGTAAACCTTGTGCTGCTGGTGAAATTTCAAATGGTGCATAAGGTACAATCTTCATATCATGCCAACCTTTATCCGCATCATAATCCAAACTTAGCATATAGTCTGAAAAATATTGACCGAATCCTAATTTCGATGTGTCTGGTTTTTCTTTCAATGTATCTCGTTGTTCAAATTTTACCTTTTCTGACATGAATATAGCCTCCTAGTAATTTCTCCGAATTGAATAGTTACTCTAAATTATATCAATCGCATTTATACTATTCAATGAGTTTTCTAAATATTCAAAATAAATATACAAATGTAATTATGTACTCTTTATTAGTTAAACATTACCATATTAAACTTACAAGTTTAGTTATTTACGTATGTTATAGATACATTGGATTTAAAATATAAAAAAACTCCTTTTAAAAGTTTTAATTTTAAAAGGAGTAAGTTTTAGCTAAACTACGTTATTAATTATATAAGATTTTCTATTTAGCAACCTTTTCTTTTTCTTCAATTGCTGCGAGCATCAACTTAGTCATTGAGGCTAAATCATATTTTGGATTAAATCCCCACTCACCACGTGAACAGCTCGTATCGATACTATCAGGCCATGTTGAAGCAATATTTTGACGTTCTGGATCAACATCATAGTCTAGTTCGAAATTAGGGTAGTACTCTTGAATGGCTTTTTTAACCATTTCAGGTTCTATACTCATTGCACTTAAATTATAACCATTACGAGTTTCTAATTTGGCACCATCTGCTTCCATTAATTTTATAATAGCGTCGATGGCATCATCCATATACATCATATCCATATATGTGTTCTTATCGATATAGCTTGTATAACGACCTTCTCTTACTGCTTTAAAATAAATTTCAACAGCGTAGTCAGTCGTGCCGCCCCCTGGCTCCTTCACATGTGAAATAAGTCCTGGGAATCTTACGCTGCGAGTATCTACGCCAAACTTAACATAATAATACTGACACAGTAATTCACCCGCAACTTTATTAACACCGTACATTGTAGTAGGTTGTTGGATTGTTACTTGTGGTGTATTTACTTTAGGCGTTGACGCGCCAAAAGCACCAATAGAGCTTGGTGTAAAGAATTGTAGTTCATACGTACGTGCAGCTTCAAGAGCGTTCATTAATCCTCCCATATTTAAATCCCAAGCGAATAATGGATTCTTCTCAGCAGTTGCGGATAATAATGCTGCCATATGCATTAAAGTGTCTGCCCCAAAATCTTCGATAAGCTTATACATACGCTCTCTGTCTTTAACATCTAAAATTTCAAATGGACCATTTTGAACTGGTGAATTTGCTTCAGGTTCTCTAATATCTGTAGCTAATACATTTTCTGTACCGTAAATTTCTCGACATTTCACTACTAACTCGGTTCCAATTTGGCCAAGTGCCCCTGTAATCATTATCTTTTTCATTACAAAATCTCCCCTTGTTTATTTCATAAGTGCGTTGTCCTTCTAGTATGTACATATTCTTAATTTACATCAATATTATATAATAAAAGCGTTTTCTTGTATATGCAGTAAACACATTATAGGGTTTAATAAGTAGTTTTTAATTTATGATTTTTGTATGAGCGCGTTAGTTGTATTGCTATTTGGTCATTAGACTATGACGTTTTATTAATTAAATTTAAATTCGAAGTAAATATTTTAAATAAAAGAATTATTTATTCTTTTTATATGCTAATATTGCAATGTATATAATTTTTCAAAAGGAGGAACTATATGAAAAAAATCATAATCACTATTATCACTTTATTTATAACCCTTGGTACGATACTAAACTTTAACCTCGTTAATGCTTCAGAACAACACACGCACTCAAATGACAATCAAAGTAAAACTGAACACACAATATTACATACTAATGATATTCATGGTCGCTTCGTAGAAGAAAAAGGACGTGTTATTGGCATGCCTAAATTAAAAGGTCTCAAAAATAAAGAAAAACCTGATTTAGTTTTAGACTCTGGGGATGCCTTTCAAGGATTGCCAGTTTCTAACCATTCAAAAGGTGAAGAAATGGCTAAAGCAATGAATAAAGTAGGCTATGACGCTATGACAATTGGTAATCATGAATTTGATTTTGGCTATAACCAATTATTAAAATTACAAAAACAGCTTCATTTTCCAATGATCTCATCAAATATTTATAAAAACGGGAAGCGCATTTTCAAACCTTCAACTATAATTAAACGTAATGGTGTGCGATACGGTTTAGTAGGTGTTACAACTCCCGAAACTAAAATTAAAACCTCTCCTGATGCTGTGAAAGATGTAGAATTTAAAGATCCATTGAGCAGTGTGAAAGGTGCTATTAAAGAAATGGATGGTAAAGCAGATGTATATGTTGTTTTATCTCATCTTGGCATCGATAAAAATACTAAAAAAGAATGGCGTGGAGATTATCTAATTGAACAATTATCCAAAGATAACTCAATAAAAAAACCAATCATAGTTTTAGATGGTCACTCACATTCTGTTATAAAACATGGCAAAAAGTATAATCATGGTATCTTAGCTCAAACGGGTACTGCTTTGGAAAATGTAGGCAAAATTAGTTTTCTTTTTAACCATCATAAAGTGTCAGATTTAAAAGCGAGTCTGATTAACGTCAAAGATACAAATAAAATAAAAGTTGATCCCTCAATAGAAAAACAAGTAAATAAAGCGAATAATGAATTTAAAAAAGAAACATCTAAAGTGATTATTCCTAATAATAAAGTTGAATTTAAAGGCGATAAAAATATAGCTCGTACTCAAGAAACGAATTTAGGAAATCTAATTACAGATGCGATGGAGGATTACGCAGCGAAAAACTTTAAACATAAGCCAGATTTCGCAGTGACTAATGGCGGTGGTATTCGCGCTTCCATCTCTAAAGGCAAAGTCACTCAAAACGATATTATTACAGTGCTGCCTTTCGGTAATTTAATTTCACAGATTAAAGTTAAAGGTACGAATGTGAAGAAAGCATTTGAACATAGTCTAGGTTCTCCTACTGAAACAAAAGATGGTAAGAAACAACTATCACCAAATGGCGGTTTCTTACAAGTTTCGAAATCAATACGTGTTTATTATGATATGAATCAAAAATCTGGCTCAAGAGTTCGAGATATTCAAGTTCGTAATCGCGAGACCGGAAAATTTGAAAAATTAAATCCTAATAAAACATATTATGTTGCTACCAATGATTTTACCGCTAACAAAGGTGATGGCTACGATATGTTTGGAGGACAACGTGAGGAAGGTATTTCGCTTGATGAAGTCGTAGGAAATTATATTCAAAAGCACAATTTAAATGAATATAATACTAATAATCCTGAAAGAATCATTAATGGAAAATTAGATTCAGTGAAAAAATCAACACATAAATCAGACAATGGTAAACAATCAAGCAATCATACTCACAAAAAGTCAGCCTAAATATACAAGAGACTCTGAGATAAAATAGTCATTCTCAGAGTCACTTTTTTATGATTAAACTCTATTTTATTAAGAAACATATATAGTTAATCAAACGCATAAAGATTATTTACTTACGGAAAATATTAAATAAGACAAAGTTGATTTTTAATTTAGTCCAAATTAAAAGATACTCACGCTTATCGCAGATAATCAAAATGATTAGAGTAAGTCCCGAAAAGGGGTTCAAATACTGAGACTATTAGTCCAAAAGATGGCATTGAAAGGTGACAGTCATATTTCTTGGGAAATAATTCTCCATCCACTTATAGCAGTCTGCCGTTTGTGCGAGGTTACAGTGCCCTCCTACTACTTCAACTACGTTTGCAATTCATAAAGGCAAACGTTATCATTAATTTAAGTTAAATATAATGTAGGTGATCGTAATGAATGGTGGTTTGAAAACGTATAAACAACGACAAGTAGGTTTGCTATCTAGCTTATTAATCTTTTTAGCATTTATCTTTCAAAATATTTATGTACTTGTAACTAAACATGAGTTAGTGCCTGAGATGCTAAGTACATTTAGCCTACTCGTTTTTCTAATTTTAGCTACACTTTGTGTTAAACAGGTTATATATAATTATAGACATCGACCATGATAGAACCCATATAAAATCCCGCTAGTTAATTTTAACGGGATTAATAATATGATTAATTATCACTTTCAAGTGCTTTTTTATAGAAATACTGAGCTACTACAATATCAACAATGGCTAGACCCACTGATTTAAATAAAGTTACCTCTTTTTCGTCCTCACGTCCTGCTTTCTTACCTGAGACAATATCACCTAACTCACCATATAACATATTGTGAGTTAATATACCCTCTTCCTGAGGCACTTTTAAATCGCCTGTCTCTTCCATTGCCGCTTCGGTCGATTCAACAACAATCTTATTAGCGATCATCATAGACTCTGACGGTAATTCTTGCATATCAGGTTTGAATGAACCTACTGCATTAAGATGGACGCCTGGGTGTAACGTGTGTGAATATACTGGTTCTGAAGCATTTGTAGCGGTAACTATAATATCCGCAGCCTCCATTGCTTCATCTGCTTGATCATACGTTTTGGCTTTAACTCCATATTTTTGTTGAGTTGCTTCAGCAAGCTTTTCAGCTTTTTCCTTAGTTCTACTTGAAAAGTGAACTTCCTCAATATTTCTCACAGCCATGACAGCTTCTATGAGACCTTCAGCTTGTACTCCGGCACCAATGACAGTTAATACTTTAGCATCTTCACGAGACAAATATTTTGTAGCCACACCAGAAATCGCGCCTGTTCTAATTTTAGTTAAATAACCACCATCTAGTACTGCTAGTGTTTCCCCCGTTTCATAATCGCTTAGTATTACTGAGCCTGTAATTGTTGCTTTACCTTTTTTAGGATTATCAGGAGCAAATGAAACGGTTTTTAATCCGACAATTTTTAATTCATCTGATAATGCTGGCATCACTAAGTATCGATTGTGTTTATTAAATGGCAACACATGTCGCAATGGGGTTTCAGTTTTATCTTCTGAAAATGCTTTTAGCGCTTGTCCAACCTCTTCAATAACTTCATTCATATTTAATAACTCTGATTGAGTTTGTTCATCTAAATATCGCATTTTAAACTCTCCTTTATACCATGACGCTTTTAAATAACATTCCCTTAGATTTTAGTATCTAACATAATTGAATGATTAAAATAGTATTGCTAAAAGTATCGATGTGAGTACCACTAAATTAAATAAATTGATAAAAATACTTATATTAAGCGTATCCTTAATATCGTCTTGAGTTCTTGATATAAAACTAAATATCAATGAAATGATAAGTAAGAAAATGCTAAATAAAGCAAAAAATGAGACTATATCTGGTCCTACTTCACTTATACGATTTAAAGATAGGCTGATCCAAGTGATTAAAATAATATAATTAAATAGGTTCATTCCATATATTACATACTTCATTAATACCACCCGATTATTTAAATATATTTTTTACTATCGTTTCAAATTTGAATTATAATTTACATTGTTACTTTCACTCATATAATAATACACTCTGATTAAAATAATAAGTAATCCGATAAATGAAGCTAAAATGTCGGATTTATTAAATTTTTGTTGTGACAATGTAAATTCCGTGCTATTCTATTATTTATAAATAAAAGGCAATGTGCATTAACACATTACCTTGCGATTTTGCTTCTTTTTAGCAAAACTATTTAATTAACTTTTGACAACTATCACCCTTCTTTTGAAGGGTGATTTTCATTTATTCAAAATTTGATATCGATTAACAACTTTCCCATTCTTTTTAATATAGGGTTCGATTTCATAACCACCATATTTTTTTATGACATTTTGAGATGCGTAATTGAATGGATTTGTAGTCATAAGAATTGTTTCAACATTTCGTATTTTTAAGTAGTCAAGGGCTTGTCCTAATAAGGTTGAGGCATATCCTTTACCTCTATATGATCGAGCTACGCCATACCCAATATGACCCCCAATGTTTCTTAATCGATGATTGAGTTCGTGTCTAATATCCACCGCACCCACAATATTTCCATCAACAAAATAAAATAATGTTGTGGTGGGAACCCAATCTTTACTTGGTCTTTCTTGATTAAGAAAATCAACCATATCTTTGAAGGACTGATATTCTTTTAAATTCGTATTTCCTGGTACAACTTTTTCATTATTGTCATACCATTCTTGAATATAAACGTTGAATGTTTCTTCATCTTTATACGTAAGTTGTCTTAATTCTTCCACTCCGTTATACCTCTTCTCATCCATTCATTTCACTATTATTGTAAAATGAATAAACCACTATATTAAAGTATTTTAAATCAGAAAAATTAAAGGCACTCACTCTCTAAGAGACAAGTGCCTTAAGAATAACAATCTATATAATATTTAATTCTTTTCCAACCTTCTCATAAGCATTAAGGGCTTTATCTAACATATCTTTAGTATGAGCAGCTGTAGGCATATTTCTTACACGACCGGTACCTCTAGGAACTGTTGGGAATACTATTGACTTAACATAGATTCCTTCTTCTTTAAGACGTTTACTAAACTCTTGCGTATCTTTTTCATCTCCAATAATGACTGGAGTAATTGGTGTTTCAGATTCCCCAGTATTAAAACCTAATTTAGAGAGTCCATCTTTTAAATATTGTGCGTTATCCCATAATTGATCATGTAATTCTGTAGATGCCATTAATTTTTTAACAGCTTCAGTAATAGCCTTAGTATCTCCAGGTGCTAATGAAGTCGAGAATAAGAACGGTCTTGATTGTGCTTTTAACCAATCAATTAATTGTTTAGAGCCTGCTACATAACCACCTACAACACCAATGGCTTTAGATAATGTGCCAATTTGGAAGTCAATTTTATCTTGTAAACCGAAATGTTTAACTGTACCTGCACCTTTACCCATAACACCTGAACCATGAGCGTCATCAACATAAGTTAATAAACCAAATTCTTCAGCAATTTTTACAATTTCTGGTAGCTTAGCAACATCCCCATCCATACTAAATACACCATCAGTAATATACATTACTTTATTGTATTGTCCAGACTCAACAGCTTCTTTAGCTTTTGTACGTAAATCCTCCATATCTGAATGATTTACTCGAATAATTTTAGCTTTAGATAAGCGACAACCATCAATAATAGAGGCATGGTTTAATTCGTCAGATAAAATAGCATCATTTTTATTCATAACAGCTGATATAGCAGCCATATTACAATTAAACCCTGATTGATATGCAATAGCTGCTTCAGTACCTTTAAACTGTGCAAGTGTATCTTCTAACTCATCATGTAAGTCCAATGTACCATTAATTGAGCGTACTGCACCTGCACCCACTCCGTGTGAATCAATTGCTTTTTTAGCTGCTTCTTTTAAATCTTCATTCGTAGCAAGTCCTAAGTAGTTATTTGATGATAAATTGACGTAGTTTTTACCATTAATTTTGATTTCAGGACCATTTGCTCCCTCAATTGAGTCAATTTCGTTATATAAGCCATTGTCTTTTAAATATTGTATATTTTCATCTAAAAACTCATTTAGTGATTGAACCACAATTAAATCCCCCTTGTGTTGTCTATTTTCTTTAATCATACCTTAATTTTCAGAATCATGAAAGTCTTATCATTTATAGGTGTTATCACCTTGTTTTATTGAAAAATAATTAATATGAAAGCCTACTTTAGCTTAATCAATAATGATATACTAATTACGATAATAAGAAGGAAGAAGTGATAAATGTGTTTGATTGGTTCCAATTGGCTAGCAAAAAAGAGAAAAGAATGGTACAACTACGACGATATTTGCATCAATATCCCGAACTCTCTTTTGAGGAAAAGCGTACGCATGACTTTATCGTGAATCAATTAAGCCAGTTGTCATGTGATATTGTTACTCCAGTTGGCCGTAATGGTATCAAAGCTACATTTAAAGGTAGTGAAAACGGCCCAACTATAGCATTTCGTGCAGACTTTGATGCCCTACCTGTTCAAGAATTAAACGACGTCCCATACCGTTCTAAAAACGAGGGCTGTATGCATGCATGTGGTCATGATGGTCACACGGCAATATTACTTGGAGTTGCTGAAATAGTAAATGAACACCGCCATTTATTAAAAGGAAACGTTGTATTCATCTTCCAATATGGGGAAGAAATTATGCCTGGTGGCTCTCAGGAAATGATTGATGATGGCTGTCTTCAAGATGTTGATAAAATCTATGGTACACATTTGTGGAGTGGTTATCCTTCAGGTACTATTTACTCTAGACCTGGTGCGATCATGGCATCACCTGATGAGTTTAGTATCACGATCAAAGGTAGCAGTGGACATGGGGCTAAACCCCATGAAACCATTGATCCTATAGTCATTATGGCTGAATTTATTTTAAGTGCACAAAAGATTGTCTCTAGGACGATAGACCCAGTTAAAGAAGCTGTTGTGACATTTGGGATGGTACAAGCTGGATCAACAGATAGTGTTATTCCGGATACCGCCTTTTGTAAAGGAACTGTTCGTACATTTGACACCGAGCTACAAAACCATATTAAGAATAAAATGGATAAACTATTACAGGGCTTAGCTGTTGCTAATGATATTACTTATGACATGAATTATATTAAAGGCTATTTACCTGTACACAATCATCCGCAATCTTATGAGGTTGTTAAACAAGCAGCGAATGATTTACATTTAAGATTTAATGAATCAGATTTGATGATGATTGGCGAAGATTTTTCACATTATCTTAAAGTACGTCCAGGTGCCTTTTTCTTAACAGGTTGTGGTAATGGGGATAAAGGTATATCCGCGCCACATCATAATCCATACTTTGATATAGATGAATCATCTTTTAAATATGCTGCAAGCGAATTTCTTAAAATACTAGAAATTGAACATGTATTTTAACGATTTATAATATATAGAGCGTGTTCTACCTTACTTTTAAATAAGTAAGATAGAACACGCTTTTTGTGTGAGAAAAAATTAAAAATTTAATACTAAGTTGACTTACTCTCAGCTAAACGAGCTTTTCTGAATAAAAAAATAGGAAATATATGTAAAAATTGGAATAAAAAAAGACTCCCAAACTGGGAGTCCTTAGAAATAATGAATAATAAATATTATTCGAAGATTTCAGTTACAACGCCTGATCCAACAGTACGTCCACCTTCACGGATTGAGAAACGAGTACCGTCTTCAATAGCGATAGGAGCGATTAATTCAACTGTCATTTCAACGTTGTCGCCAGGCATAACCATTTCAGTACCTTCTGGTAAGTTAACAACACCAGTTACGTCAGTAGTACGGAAATAGAATTGTGGGCGGTAGTTACTGAAGAATGGAGTGTGACGTCCACCTTCGTCTTTAGATAAAACGTAAACTTCCGCTTTGAATTTAGTGTGTGGTGTGATTGAACCAGGAGCAGCTAATACTTGACCACGTTGTACGTCTTCACGAGCAACACCACGTAATAAAGCACCGATGTTGTCACCAGCTTCAGCGTAGTCTAATAATTTACGGAACATTTCTACACCAGTAACAGTTGTTTTAGAAGTTTCGTGGATACCGATGATTTCAACTTCTTCACCAACTTTGATTTGACCACGTTCAACACGGCCTGTAGCAACAGTACCACGACCAGTGATTGAGAATACGTCCTCAACTGGCATCATGAATGGTTTGTCAGAATCACGTTCTGGAGTTGGAATGTAATCATCAACTGCTTGCATTAATTCTAAGATTTTTTCTTCGTATTGAGCATCGCCTTCTAAAGCTTTTAATGCTGAACCAGCGATTACAGGTACATCATCACCTGGGAAGTCATATTCGCTTAATAAGTCACGAACTTCCATTTCAACTAATTCTAATAATTCTTCGTCGTCTACCATGTCAACTTTGTTTAAGAATACAACTAATGCTGGTACACCAACGTTACGTGATAATAAGATGTGTTCACGAGTTTGTGGCATTGGACCGTCAGCAGCAGATACTACTAAGATACCGCCGTCCATTTGAGCAGCACCAGTGATCATGTTTTTAACATAGTCAGCGTGTCCTGGGCAGTCAACGTGAGCATAGTGACGTTTGTCAGTTTGATACTCGATGTGTGCAGTATTGATTGTAATACCACGTTCTTTTTCTTCTGGAGCGTTGTCAATCATGTCGTATGATTGTGCAACAGTGTCACCATTTTTAGCTAATACAGTTGCGATAGCAGCTGTTAAAGTTGTTTTACCATGGTCAACGTGACCGATAGTACCAATATTGGCATGTTCTTTTGAGCGATCAAATTTTTCTTTTGCCATTATTAAATCTCTCCTATTCTTAGTAAAAGTTATTTCAAATTTATCTCTCATGATAGTTTCTCACCATCATGAGAAGATAATTGATTGAGTTAAGCCTAAAAGAATTTATAATTCTTTTATAATGCATTTACCCTTAAAAATCAAATCATAAAAGTGATAGCTTAACAATAAGCTCAACCTGTATTTTAACCTAGCATGGCTAGTCTTAACAAGTTAAATTACTCACCTTTATTTTTCTTGATGATTTCATCAGCGATTGATTTAGGAACTTCTGCATAGTGGTCAAAGTACATAGTGTAAGTACCGCGACCTTGAGTGTTAGAACGTAATGAAGTTGCGTAACCAAACATTTCTGAAAGTGGTACAAAGGCATTTACAACTTGTGCATTACCACGAGGTTCCATACCATCTACACGTCCACGACGAGCAGTTACGTCACCCATGATATCGCCCATGTATTCTTCAGGCATTTCGATAGTTACTTTCATCATTGGTTCTAAGATAACTGGATCACATTTTTTAGCCGCTTCTTTAAGCGCTAATGATGCAGCAATTTTGAAGGCCATTTCAGATGAATCGACATCGTGGTAAGAACCATCAAATAATTTTGCTTTAACATCGATTAATGGATAACCAGCTAAGACACCATTTTCCATAGCATCTTTAAGACCTTGTTCAACTGATGGAATGTATTCACGTGGAACTACACCACCAACGATAGAGTTTTCGAATTCGAAACCTCCACCTGTTTCGTTAGGTGTGAATTCGATATGAACATCACCGTATTGACCACGACCACCAGATTGACGAGAGAATTTACCTTGAACTTGTGCAGATTGCTTGAATGTTTCACGGTATGAAACCATAGGAGCACCTACATTACATTCAACGTTGAATTCTTTCTTCATACGGTCAACTAAGATGTCTAAGTGTAATTCACCCATACCACCGATGATAACTTGTCCAGTTTCTTCATCAGTATGTGCATGGAATGTTGGGTCTTCTTCTTGTAATTTAACTAAAGCTTGAGTCATTTTATCTTGGTCAGCTTTAGATTTTGGTTCAACAGATAAGTGGATAACTGGCTCTGGGAATTCCATTGATTCCAAGATAATGTCGTTTTTCTCACCACATAAAGTATCACCAGTACCTGTTTCTTTAAGACCTACCGCAGCAGCGATATCACCTGAGTAAACAGTATCGATTTCTTGACGTGAGTTTGCGTGCATTTGTAATAAACGACCTACACGTTCACGTTTATCTTTAGTAGAGTTCTTCACGTATGAACCTGAAGTTAATGTACCTGAGTACACACGGAAGAATGTTAATTTACCAACATAAGGGTCAGTCATAACTTTGAATGCTAATGCAGCGAATTCAGCTGAATCGTCTGGTTTAGCAACAACTTCTTCTTCAGGGTCATTAGCACGGTGACCAATGATTGGTTTAACGTCTAATGGTGAAGGTAAGTAGTCAATTACTGCATTAAGCATTAATTGAACACCTTTGTTTTTGAATGCTGTACCACAAAGTACTGGGTAAAATTCTACGTCAGTAGTTGCTTTACGGATAGCAGCTTTTAATTCATCGATAGAAATTTCTTCGTCACCAAGATATTTCTCCATTAATTCGTCGTTGCTTTCTGCAACAGCTTCGATTAATTGAGCACGAGCTTCTTCAGCTCTTTCTTTGTGATCGTCAGGAATTTCAATTTCATCGATTTCTGTACCTAAATCGTTAGTATATCTAAAGCATTTCATTTCAACTAAGTCAATGATTGCTTCGAATTCATCTTCGGCACCAATTGGTAATTGGATAGGTGCAGCATTTGCTTGTAAACGATCATGTAAAGTGCTTACTGAATATTCGAAGTTAGCACCTAATTTATCCATTTTGTTTACGAATACGATACGTGGTACGCCATAAGTAGTTGCTTGACGCCAAACTGTTTCAGTTTGAGGTTCTACACCTGATTGAGCATCAAGTACAGTAACCGCACCGTCAAGTACACGTAATGAACGTTCAACTTCAACAGTGAAGTCTACGTGTCCAGGTGTATCGATAATGTTGACACGGTGGCCATCCCATTGTGCTGTTGTTGCAGCAGATGTGATTGTGATACCACGGTCTTGTTCTTGTTCCATCCAGTCCATTTGTGAAGCACCTTCGTGTGTTTCACCAATTTTGTGGATACGACCTGTGTAATAAAGAATACGTTCAGTCGTAGTAGTCTTACCAGCATCAATGTGAGCCATGATACCGATGTTACGAGTATTTTTCAAAGAAAAGTCTCTTGCCATGTGTTTTTCTCCTTCCAGTATTTACTGAATAAGTACTATAGATATGGCGATGCCCTAAGCATGAGCCATTATTGGTAAACCTTATAACGGAACACACTCAGGGTAAAAGCTTTCATCTTACCAACGGTAGTGAGCAAATGCTTTGTTTGCTTCAGCCATTTTGTGAGTGTCCTCACGTTTTTTGACTGCACCACCTGTATTATTTGCAGCGTCTAAGATTTCGTTAGCTAAACGATCTTCCATAGTTTTCTCACCACGAAGACGAGCGTAGTTTACTAACCAACGTAATCCTAAAGTAGTACGACGTTCTGGGCGTACCTCAACTGGTACTTGGTAGTTAGAACCACCCACACGACGAGCTTTAACTTCTAATACTGGCATAATGTTATTGATTGCTTCTTCGAATACTTCTAATGCATCACGACCACTACGTTGTTCAACTAAGTCGAATGCAGAATAAAGAATTCTTTGAGCTGTTCCGCGTTTACCGTCTAACATAATTTTGTTAATTAATTTAGTAACTAACTTAGAGTTATGAATTGGATCCGGTAATACGTCTCTTTTTGGTACTGATCCTTTACGAGGCATAATGTAAATCCTCCCTTCCTATTATAGTATAATCTTTAAAAATGTATTTAAAATTTACGTAATCTTAAACTTAATTTTTAGGTTTTTTAGTTCCGTATAATGAACGACCTTGTCTACGTCCATCAACACCTGAAGTATCAAGTGCACCACGTACAATATGATAACGCACACCAGGTAAGTCTTTAACACGTCCACCACGTACAAGTACTACACTGTGTTCTTGTAAGTTGTGTCCGATACCAGGGATGTATGCGTTGATTTCAATGTTATTTGATAAACGCACACGCGCATATTTACGTAACGCTGAGTTAGGTTTTTTAGGTGTCATAGTACCTACACGAGTACAAACACCACGTTTTTGAGGTGAGTTTAAGTTAGTAAATTGTTTCTTTTTACTATTGAAACCTCTGTTTAAAGCTGGTGAATCTGATTTCTTAGTTTTGCTTTTTCTTGGTTTACGTACTAATTGGTTAATAGTTGGCATTGAATGTGTCCTCCTCTCTTCATTTTTTAATCCCACACATCCAGGTGGTTCATTTTAAGGTTAAATAAAATTTAGTAAGCATCATACTTACTAATTCTCATTCAATAACGCAACAATAGTTGCATTAACATTGATACCTACATATTCTCCTAAAGCCCGCTGGCTAGAAAAAAATGTCACTGGTATATTTTCTTGATTGATATAGCTTAACACGCGAGTTAATAAATGAACTTCAACGTCTTTAGCGATAATCAATGATGCAACTTGATCTTTCTTTAACGCTTTAAGCGTTTCTTTAAGACCAACTACATAGTGTTGTTTGTTAAAGCGTGCAACTTTTTCATTAGACATGTACATATCCTCCAAAGTTCTGCTTGCATCAACCTTTAATATATTAACATTTTTTAATACACATAGTCAACAATAACTCTAAGCTTTTAAAAATAAATATATAAGAGAGTGAGGTATTAACTCCTCACTCTCAAGTTAAAATTTATTCAGTAATCTCAACATCTTCAGTTACATCTGCTACAGGAGCTGATGTTTTATCATATTGAACATCACTGTAACGTCTCATACCAGTACCTGCTGGGATTAGCTTACCGATAATAACGTTTTCTTTAAGTCCAAGTAAGTCATCGCGTTTACCTTTAATTGCTGCATCTGTAAGAACGCGTGTTGTTTCTTGGAATGACGCAGCTGATAAGAAGCTTTCAGTTTCAAGAGAAGCTTTTGTAATACCAAGCAATACTGGTTTAGCAGTTGCTGGACGTTTACGGTGTTTAAAGGCTTCTCTGTTAGCATCAGTAAAGCTGTGAATGTCCACAAGAGAACCTGGTAATAATTTAGTGTCACCAGCTTCAATGATACGAACTTTACGTAACATTTGTCTAACCATAACTTCAACGTGTTTATCGTCGATTTCAACACCTTGCATACGGTAAACTTTTTGAACTTCTTTTAATAGGTAACTTTCAGTCGCATTAAGTCCTGCTACTGCTAAGTAGTTTTTAGGCTCAATTGAACCTTCAGTAAGAACTTCACCACGTGCCACTGATTGACCAACTTCAACTTTAAGTCTTGAAGTACCTGAAGCTAGATATGATCTAGTTTCGTTAGCACCTTTAACAACAATTTCTTGTTGACGATCTTTAGCTAATTTAATGTCTTCTACTACACCTTCGATTTCAGTAATAACCGCTTGTCCTTTAGGGTTACGTGCTTCAAAGATTTCTTGGATACGTGGAAGACCTTGAGTGATATCGCTTCCTGCTACCCCACCAGTGTGGAATGTACGCATTGTAAGCTGTGTACCTGGCTCACCGATTGATTGAGCGGCAATCGTACCAACTGCTTCACCGACTTCAACTTTTTCACCTGTAGCAAGGTTTTTACCGTAACATTTTTCACAAACACCGTGACGAGTGTTACATGTAAACGCTGAGCGGATGTACATTTGTTCAATACCAGCATCAGTAATTTTCTTAGCGATATCTGCAGTAATTAATTCGTCTGGACGAATGATTACTTCATCAGTTTCAGGATGACGAATTGTTTCTTTAGAATAACGACCTTCGATACGTTCAATAAATGGTTCAATCATTTCTGTACCTTCTTTGATATCAGAAACTAATAAACCACGGTCAGTGCCACAGTCTTCTTCACGTACGATAACATCTTGCGCAACGTCAACAAGACGACGAGTAAGGTAACCAGAGTCAGCTGTTTTAAGAGCTGTATCGGCAAGACCTTTACGAGCACCGTGAGTTGAGATGAAGTATTCTAATACTGTTAAACCTTCACGGAATGAAGATGTGATTGGCAATTCGATAATTTTACCTGATGGTGCAGCCATTAATCCACGCATACCTGCTAATTGCGTGAAGTTAGATGCGTTACCACGGGCACCAGAATCACTCATCATGAAAATAGGGTTTGTTTTCTCAAGAGATTGCATTAATTCGCCTTGAATTTGGTCTTTTGCGTCAGTCCAAATTTCAACAACAGCGTTATAACGTTCATCTTCAGTGATTAAACCACGATTATATTGTTTAGTTACACGTTCAACTAATTTTTCATGTTCATCTAAGATATCTTGTTTGTCTGGAAGTACCACGATGTCAGATACACCAACAGTAATACCAGCTTTAGATGAGAATTTGAAACCTAAGTCTTTCATTCTATCTAACATCATAGATGTGTCAGTAATACTAAATCTATTGAATACTTCAGCAATGATGTTTCCTAAGAATTTCTTATTGAATGGCTCAATAAGTTCTTCATTTTCAAAGTATTCTTTTAAGCCACCCTCACCTAATTGAGTCGGATCTATGAAGTATTTATCTGGCGTAGTATCTTCTAAATTTGCTTGACTAGGTTCATTAATATATGCAAATGAATCAGGAATGATTTCATTGAAAATAATTTTACCTACTGAAGTAACTAAGATTTTACTATTTTGAGCATCTGTGAACGTTGGGTTGTTGAATGAGCTTGCATGCACACCAATACGAGTGTGTAAGTGTACATGACCGTTCGCATAAGCTTTTAATACTTCATTAGTGTCATTGAAAATCGCACCAGTATTAACAGCATCTTTACGTTCTAATGTTAAATAGTAGTTACCTAATACCATATCCTGAGATGGTGTAACAACTGGTTTACCATCTTTCGGGTTAAGGATGTTTTGTGCCGCAAGCATTAACATACGTGCCTCAGCTTGTGCTTCTTTTGATAATGGTACGTGAACCGCCATTTGGTCACCGTCAAAGTCCGCATTGTAAGCTGTTGTTACAAGTGGATGAAGACGGATTGCACGACCCTCAACTAATGTTGGTTCAAATGCTTGGATACCAAGTCTATGAAGCGTTGGTGCACGGTTAAGTAATACTGGGTGTTCAGTGATAACATCTTCTAATACATCCCAAACTTCATCATCCATGCGTTCGATTTTACTTTTCGCATTTTTGATATTTGTAGCAATTTCACGTTGAACTAATTCCTTCATAACGAATGGTTTAAATAGTTCAAGTGCCATTTCTTTAGGCAATCCACATTGATACATTTTTAAGCTTGGCCCAACGGCGATAACCGAACGACCTGAATAGTCAACACGTTTACCAAGTAAGTTTTGACGGAAACGACCTTGTTTACCTTTTAACATGTGTGAAAGTGATTTTAATGGACGGTTACCTGGTCCAGTAACTGGACGACCACGACGTCCGTTATCAATTAAAGCGTCTACAGCTTCTTGTAACATACGTTTTTCGTTTTGAACGATGATGCCAGGTGCACCTAAGTCTAATAAACGTTTCAAACGATTGTTACGGTTGATTACACGACGATATAAGTCGTTTAAATCACTTGTAGCAAAACGTCCACCGTCTAATTGAACCATTGGACGAATTTCAGGTGGGATGATTGGAAGTACATCTAAAATCATCCATGAAGGATTGTTTCCTGAATTTCTGAATGATTCAACCACTTCTAAACGTTTAATTGCACGAGTTAGTCTTTGACCAGTAGCAGACTCTAACTCATCTCTTAACAGTTTTAGTTCTTCATCTAAATCAATTTCTTCTAATAGGTCTTTAATACCTTCAGCACCCATTTTAGCTACGAATTGATTAGGATATTTGTCATAATATTCTCTGAACTCTGCTTCAGATAATAATGTTTTCTTCTCTAATCCAGTAGGGCCTGGATCTACTACAACATAAGAAGCGAAGTAGATGACTTCTTCTAATGCTCTTGGAGACATGTCTAGCAATAGACCCATACGACTTGGAATTCCTTTGAAATACCAAATATGTGATACAGGTGCTGCTAATTCAATGTGTCCCATTCTTTCACGACGCACTTTTGATTTAGTTACTTCAACGCCACATCTGTCACATACCATACCTTTGTAGCGTACACGTTTGTACTTACCACAACTACATTCCCAGTCTTTCGTAGGTCCAAAAATTCTCTCACAGAAAAGACCATCTTTTTCTGGTTTTAAAGTACGATAGTTAATTGTTTCAGGTTTCTTAACTTCACCATAAGACCATGAACGAATTTTTTCAGGTGAAGCTAATCCTATTTTCATATAATGGAAATTATTTACATCAATCAAGGAGCCTACCTCCTTCAATTTAGATTAGCTGTGCTATTTGATTGATTTATCTTCATTGAAATCGAATACCTTAAAGAGGTTGAAATGATTCACATTTCATTACCTCTTTAAGAATCCTTTTATCTTAAGTGCTTTTTAATCAGTTGTTTTCTTTTGTGATTCAGGAGCATCTTTTTGTTGTAAATCTACTTTGCGTTCTGTTGCATCTTCATCATCAACGTCCGCCATTTCAATTTCGTTGTTTTGCTCATCCATCACTTTAACATCTAATCCTAAACTTTGTAGTTCTTTCATCAATACTCTGAATGATTCAGGAACACTTGGTCTAGAGATGTTTTCACCTTTAACGATAGATTCGTAAGTTTTTACACGACCTACAGTATCGTCAGATTTATAAGTTAAGATTTCTTGTAAAGTATATGCAGCACCATAAGCTTCAAGTGCCCATACCTCCATCTCACCAAAACGTTGACCACCGAATTGTGCTTTACCACCAAGTGGTTGTTGTGTAACAAGTGAGTATGGACCAGTTGAACGTGCGTGTAACTTGTCATCAACCATGTGAGCAAGTTTAAGCATATACATAACACCTACAGAAATACGGTTATCGAATGGTTCACCTGTACGTCCATCATATAATACAGTTTTACCATCGCGAGCCATGCCTGCTTCTTCGATAGTAGACCATACATCCTCATCGTTAGCACCATCAAATACTGGAGATGCAACGTGGATGCCTAGGTTTTTAGCAGCCATACCTAAGTGCAACTCAAGGACTTGTCCGATGTTCATACGTGATGGTACACCAAGTGGGTTTAACATGATATCAATTGGGCGTCCATCTGGTAAGTAAGGCATATCTTCTTCAGGAACGATTTTAGAAATAACACCTTTGTTACCGTGACGACCACACATTTTGTCCCCAACATGAATTTTACGTTTTTGAACAATATAAACTCTTACTAATTGGTTTACACCTGGAGATAATGTGTCGTCTCCTTCTTCACGATTAAACACTTTAACATCTAGTACAATACCACCTGCACCGTGTGGCACACGTAATGAAGTATCGCGAACTTCACGAGCTTTTTCGCCGAAAATTGCATGTAATAATCTTTCTTCAGCTGTTAACTCAGTTACACCTTTAGGCGTCACTTTACCAACTAAAATGTCGCCATCCTTAACTTCAGCACCTACATAGACGATACCTCTATCATCTAGGTTTTTAAGTGCACTTTCAGATACGTTAGGGATATCTCGAGTGATTTCCTCAGGTCCTAATTTAGTATCACGAGCTTCTGATTCATATTCCTCTATGTGAATAGAAGTGTAAACGTCATCTTTAACTAAACGTTCACTCATAATTACAGCATCCTCGTAGTTGTAACCGTCCCAAGTCATGAAACCAACAACTACATTTCGTCCTAATGCCATTTCACCTAATTCCATTGAAGGACCATCGGCAAGGATTTCATTATATTCAACCACGTCACCAACTGAAACAATTGGACGTTGGTTATAACAAGTACCTGTGTTAGAACGTTTGAATTTAGCTAATGGATAACGGTCTAATTCACCTTCGTGTTCAGTGCCATTTTCCTCAACTAAACGACGCACTAAAATTTCACTAGATTCAACGTGCTCAACATGACCTCTGTGTTTAGCAGTGATTGCAGCACCAGAGTCACGTGCAGCCACATGTTCCATACCAGTACCAACAAATGGTGCTTCAGTGTTCATCAATGGTACCGCTTGACGTTGCATGTTCGCACCCATTAATGCACGGTTAGAGTCATCGTTTTCTAAGAATGGAATACATGCTGTAGCTGCTGATACAACTTGTTTAGGTGATACATCCATGTAATCCATTTTTTCTTTCGCCATAACTGTGTTATTACCACGGAAACGACAAACAACCTCGTCATCTAAGAAACGACCATTTTCGTCTAAACGTGAGTTGGCTTGGGCAACTACATAGCTATCTTCTTCATCAGCAGTTAAGTAATCGATTTGATCTGTAATAGAGTTCGTATCTAAATCAACTTTACGATACGGTGTCTCAATGAAACCAAATTCATTTACTCGTGCATAACTTGATAATGAGTTAATTAAACCAATATTTGGACCCTCTGGTGTTTCAATTGGACACATACGACCATAGTGTGAGTAATGAACGTCACGTACTTCCATTTGAGCACGTTCACGAGTTAAACCACCAGGTCCTAATGCTGATAAACGACGTTTGTGAGTCAACTCAGCTAATGGGTTAGCTTGGTCCATGAATTGTGATAATTGAGAACTACCAAAGAATTCTTTAATTGATGCAATAACTGGACGAATATTGATTAATTGTTGTGGTGTAATTGAATCAGTGTCTTGGATTGACATTCTTTCACGCACGACACGTTCCATTCTTGATAAACCGATACGGAATTGGTTTTGTAATAATTCACCAACTGAGCGTAAACGACGATTACCTAAGTGGTCGATATCATCTGTATAACCAATGCCATTTAATAAGTTAAAGAAGTAACTCATTGAAGCTATGATATCAGCTGGAGTTATACATTTAACTTCTGAGTCTGGTAATGCATTACCGATAACAGTAGTTGTACGACCTTCCTCGTCATTAGGTACGTATACTTTGATTGATTGAATTTCAACTGGTTCGTCAATAACGCTACCTTCAAGTTCAAAGACTTCGCTATTAGCGTTTGTTTCTAGAACTTCCATAATTTCATCAATCTTACGACGATCTAGTACTGTGCCTTCTTCAGCTACAATTTCGCCTGTTTCACTGTTAACAATAGGCTCTGCTAATTTTTGATTGAATAAACGATGTTTTAAGTGTAATTTCTTATTAGCTTTATAACGACCTACGCTTGCTAAATCATAACGTTTAGGGTCAAAGAAACGTGAGTATAATAAGCTTTTAGCATTTTCTACTGTTGGTGGTTCGCCAGGACGTAAACGTTCATAAATTTCTAATAAAGCTTGTTCTGTGTTTTCAGTACCATCTTTTTCTAATGTATTACGTAAATATTCACTTTCTCCTAGTAAATCAATGATTTCTTGATCACTTGAAAAACCAAGTGCACGTAATAATACAGTTAATGGTAATTTACGAGTTCTATCGATACGAACGTACACTACATCTTTTGCGTCAGTTTCATATTCTAACCAAGCACCACGGTTAGGAATAATAGTTGCATCGTAGTTTTCACGTCCATTTTTATCAATCTTTTCATTGAAGTAAACGGATGGTGAACGTACCAATTGAGATACGATAACACGTTCAGCACCATTGATTACAAATGTACCTGTGTCTGTCATTAATGGGAAATCACCCATGAAGACTTCTTGTTCTTTAACTTCGCCTGTTTCTTTAATAATAAGACGTACTTTGACACGAAGAGGTGCAGCATAAGTAGCGTCACGATTTTTTGATTCTTCTAAATCGTATTTTGGTTCACCTAATCTATAATCTACAAATTCTAAAGATAGGTTACCTGTGAAATCTTCAATTGGAGAAATGTCTCTGAACATCTCTAATAAACCTTCTTTAAGGAACCAATCGTAAGATTTTGTTTGAATTTCTATTAAGTTTGGTAATTCTAATACTTCTGAAATTCTCGCGTAATTTCTACGTTTACGATGTCTTCCATATTGGACAACTTGACCTGCCAAACAGATTCACCCCTCAAAAATTGTGTGTTTTACTTATACATTGAAATAGGACACAATAAAGAATATAAAAGACAAAAAGAAAACGGCAACACTTATGATGACACCATTTTCGATTTATATTTATACTTAATTTATTTATCCTTTTACGTAAAAGTACACACTTATTGAACATAAATTTTTACATTTTATAACTATATCAGAATACGATTTTGAAATCAACCTTTTAAACTTTTCAAAATATAATATCCTTTACTCTTATTAACGACTTCTACATGGTTAAAGCATTCTTGCATTTTCTTCTTTGCAGATGGCATACCTTGTTTCTTTTGTATCACAACATAGAGTGCACCTTGATCTTTTAATTTGCCATAAGCCTCTTCAAAAATTCTATGCACTACATCTTTACCAGCTCTAATAGGTGGATTTGTCAGAATGTAATCAAATTGTTGATCACTTACACCTGACAAGCAGTCACTTTCTATTATTTCAGCATTTTCAATTTGATTTTTAGTTTTATTCATTCCAGTAAGAGCCAATGCTCTATTATTTACATCTAACATATATAATTGATGATGTGGTGAAATTTTAGCAATAGTTAATCCGATAGGCCCATATCCGCAACCAACATCGGCAATATATTTACTAGGTCCAGGCGGATGTTCCTTTAAAAATGTTTTAATTAACAAATCCGAACCATAATCTACTCTATCTTTTGAGAACACACCTGTGTCAGTCGTGAACTCTAAATGCACCTTATCAAAATGATAACTTATTTTCTTTTGATTGCTTTTCACTTCAGGATTTTCATCATAGTAGTGACTCATGTCCACACCTCAATTAAAATTTATTCGTATGCTTAAGCTAGTTAATCTATAATACTAAATATAATTACAAGGTAATTAAAAACCCCGTTATCGCAATAACGGGGTTTTAATTTCTCAAAGAATTCAGGTTGTATTTGACTCGACAAAACTTATAAAGTTGGTCGAACAAATCTCTTCAACCTAACTATTTAATTAGAGAGTAGAAACTATTTTAATTCTACAGTAGCTCCAACTTCTTCTAATTGTTCTTTAAGTTTTTCTGCATCTTCTTTAGGCATAGCTTCTTTAATTACTTTAGGAGCTCCGTCTACTAATTCTTTAGCATCTTTTAATCCTAAGCCAGTTGCTTCTTTAACTGCTTTAACAACTTTGATTTTTGAAGATCCAGCTGAAGTTAATTCAACATCAAATTCAGTTTTTTCAGCTGCTGCGTCGCCGCCACCAGCTGCACCTGCTGCTGCTACTGGAGCTGCTGCAGTTACACCAAATTCTTCTTCAATTGCTTTTACTAAATCGTTTAATTCTAATACTGACATTTCTTTAATTGCTTCAATGATTTGTTCTTGATTAGCCATTTTAAAATTCCTCCATTTAATTTAATTTTTTATGCGCGATTATTCAGCGCTTTCTTCTTTTTGTTCACCAACGGCTTTAACTGCATAAGCGAAGTTGCGTACTGGAGCTTGTAATACTGATAAAAGCATTGATACAAGACCATCGTGTGAAGGTAATGAACCAACAGTTTTAACTTCTTCAGCTGAGATTACGCTACCTTCCATAACGCCTGTTTTAACTTCTAAAGCTTCGTGTTCTTTAGCAAATCCTGCGATAACTTTCGCTGGAGCTACAACATCTTCAGTTGAAGTTGCGATAGCTGTAGGACCTGTTAAGAATTCATCTAAGCCTTCGATACCTGCTTGTTCAGCTGCACGACGAACCATAGTGTTTTTGTAAACTTTGTACTCAACACCTGCTTCACGTAATTGTGAACGTAATTCAGTAACTTCTGCTACTGTTAAACCACGGTAGTCAACGATAACTGTTGATACTGAATTTTTAAGTTGTTCAGCAATAGTATCTACTTGTTGTTTTTTTGCTTCAATGATAGCAGACATTCAGACACCTCCATTTAAATTTTTTCGGTGCTTTTTTTAATAGCAATAAAAAAAGCACTTTCTACCCACGGCAAAAAGTGCTTGAAAGATCATTAATCATCACGTTCAAGTCAATTTTAGCCTCGGTAGGATGAGTTTTAAGTTATAAATAACTCCTACTGTCTTAGGTAAAATAATCACAATTAATAATATAACTGCTTTGTTGTAATAAGTCAACAAAAAATTTACAGACTGAAAGATTGCTTCCTTCAGTCTGTAATCATGTTGCATTATTTAAAATTTATAGTTTGAAAGATGAAGTATCAACTTTAACTCCAGGGCCCATTGTTGTAGTTACAGCAACAGATTTGAAGTAAGTACCTTTAGCAGAAGATGGTTTAGCTTTTGCTAAAACGTCTTGTAAAGCTTTAAAGTTTTCAACTAATTTTTCATCGTCGAATGAAACTTTACCGATTGAAGCATGTACGATACCTGCTTTTTCAGCACGGTATTCAACTTTACCAGCTTTGATTTCTTCTACAGCTTTTTTAACATCCATTGTTACTGTACCTGTTTTAGGGTTAGGCATTAAACCTTTAGGTCCTAATACACGACCTAATTTACCAACTTCGCCCATCATGTCAGGAGTAGCAACAACTACGTCGAAATCAAACCAACCTTGTTGGATTTTTTGTACGTAGTCTGATTCTCCTACATAATCTGCACCTGCTTCTTCAGCTTCAGTGATTTTATCGCCTTTAGCGAAAACTAATACACGTTGAGATTTACCAGTACCGTTAGGTAAAACAACTGCACCACGGATTTGTTGGTCATTTTTACGTGTATCAATTCCTAAACGGAAAGCTACTTCAACAGACGCGTCAAAGTTAGCAATGCTAGTTTCTTTAGCTAATTTAATTGCTTCTTCAACACTATAGTGTTGAGTACGATCAACTTTGCTAGCTGCTTCTTGATACTTTTTACCTTTTTTAGCCATTTATTGTTCCTCCTTTAGTGGTTTTAGCGGAATTTCCTCCCACATTTACTTGCCTATCGCAAGTTAAGAGCAGATAACAGTGGAAAGAGAGTGGTCCAGAAATATAATTTATGTCCCGTCCTCTTACTCATAGACAATATCAATTGTTTACCTTCTCTGTTACCTGCTTTTATCGTCTAAATTAAGTTCATTTTTAAAATTAAATTCGTTAATACGCTTAATTATTCTACAGTGATACCCATGCTACGTGCAGTACCTTCGATAATACGCATAGCTGCTTCTTCGTCTGCAGCGTTTAAGTCTTGCATTTTAGTTTGAGCAATTTCGCGTACTTGATCTTTAGTTACTGATGCAACTTTTGTTTTATTAGGTTCACCTGAACCTTTTTCAACGCCAGCTGCTTTTTTAAGTAGTACTGGAGCCGGTGGAGTTTTAGTAATGAATGTAAATGAACGATCTTCATATACACTGATTTCTACCGGAATGATTAAACCTGCTTGTTCTTGCGTACGTGCGTTGAACTCTTTACAGAATCCCATGATGTTCACACCTGCTTGACCTAATGCTGGACCAACTGGTGGTGCTGGATTCGCTTTACCTGCAGGAATTTGTAATTTAACTACTTTTTCTACTTTTTTAGCCACGATGTGCACCTCCTTGATATCGTGATGTGGTCACAGGGCTCAGTTTTGCCCTCCCACTCTTAAACATTTCGTGACGAAATGAACGCTCTAAAAGCGCGACCACATTATTTTAACACTCGCTCTATTAAAAAATCAATAGTAAAATTTCATCTTTTAGTTGAAGTTTTATAATAAATTTTTGATAGACGTTTAAATTAAAGTTTCTCAATTTGATCGAATTCAACTTCGACCGGTGTTTCTCGACCAAACATATCTACAAGTACAGTTAATTTAAATTTATCCGCTTCGATTTCTTGAACTTCGCCTACTTGGTTAGCAAAAGGTCCTGATTTGATACGAACTTGTTCACCAACATCAAGTTCAACATCAATAGTTTTCTCTTTAAGACCCATTTGCTTAAGAATGAAGCGCACTTCTTCAGGAAGTAGAGGATTAGGTTTAGAACCCGCACCTGCAGAACCTACGAATCCTGTAACACCTGGTGTGTTACGAACGACATACCATGACTGATCCGTCATTACAAGCTCAACTAGCACGTAACCTGGGAATGTTTTTTTAACAAGTTTCTTAGCTTTACCATCTTTAACTTGTGTTTCTTCCTCTTCTGGTATGACAACTCTAAAAATTTGCTCTGTCATATTCATAGATTCTACTCTTTTTTCTAAATTCTTTTTAACTTTGTTTTCATATCCAGAATAGGTATGCACAGCATACCAACGCTTTGCGCCAACTTCTTCAGACATGTCTCCACTCCTAACCTAATAATAATTGTTTCAATGCATTAATACCTACGTCTAAGGCATAGAAAAAGACTAAGAAGAATATAACTGTAGATACAACGATTACAGTGTATTTGAATAGTTCTTCTTTTGTCGGCCAACTTGTCTTTTCCATTTCTGATTTAACGCCTTTAAAGAAGTTCTCTTTTTTAGCCATTAGTTAGACCTCCACATTTTAAGCCTCAACTTTAAAGTCTCATTCAGCTTAATAATCTATTTCGATTCTTTATGAACTGTATGCGAATTACACTTCGGACAATACTTTTTCAGTGTTAATCTCGTTGCCGAACCTTCCTTTTTAGGGACGTTGTAATTTCTATTGCCACAAACCTCACAATTTAAAGGTACTTTCTTCACGATTATTCACCTTTACTCATTATAATACCAATATACTATACATAAATGTCGTAATAAATGTCAAACATACATTCTTTGCTATAATCACCTAATTACTAGGGAATAATACAGACAATTTCATTTCCTTAATTGTCGTTTCATTTTCATTTTACAACGTTGTATGGCATTGTAAACGTCTTTATCTTTAATTTCTAATGCTTGTGCAATTTCTCTCGGTTTATATTCTTTAATAATTAGTTTTAAGACGTCTCTTTCCAATCCGCTTAATGTAAATGCTTGGCTCATAATTTCCTTTGATAATTCTTCTCTTAAAAATGACCTTTCAACTTCATCAAGTGCTAATGCACAATGATAATCTACAACGTACTCGTTGATAAGCATCACATGTCGATGACGTTCAGCTCTACTCTTTCTTAAGTAGTCATACTTAACAGAGCGAATGAGAAAGTACAAATATCTTTTAAATGGAATTGCTCTACTAAAGTCATAATGTTGAAGTGCTCGATACATTTTTATGATAATCTCTTGATACATATCCTCAATATCAAATTGATTCGATGTTATGTATCCAATTTTTCTAAAAATGAGTGTACTCAACTCTCTAAGTAGCGTCTCAAATATACGCTCGATATCTTCAGTTTCGATGTTGAAATGATACTGTGTTAATTCATCTTGATGTCTTTGATTCAATCACGTATACCTAACCTTCCTTTATTGTTAGGTTAGTTTATATGACTTAGATTAAATTTATCAATACCACTGTATTAATCATTTCGATGGTTTCCACGTCTGATTTTTTCAAATTCTTCTAGTATCTCATTTGATAACTGAATTCGAGTTCTGGGTTTCTTTTCACTAAAATCATCAATTGATTTGCTCACTGTGATTTCATTTTCTTTTAAATCGCGCCACATTTCCCTCGAAGATATGCGGTATGCCCCAGATCCAAAAATGGCATGTTGCTCACTCATATCACTCGTAACAACGGTGATATGCGTTGTATGTTTATCATATAACTCATATACATAACGTTCGATAAAACTATCTGCTGTTTCTTTCTCTTTAGTAAACACCGTTCTAACGCCATGGTATACGTATTCTCTTTCAATTCCGGATTGTTCATATGCATCAAATACACACACAATTTCATCAGCAATAAGTGCATTATAGTTTGCTATGGCATCCAAAAGTTGCTCTCTTGCTTCTTCTAAACTCTCTTTAGCAATCGCACTTAATGCTGAAGATTGACCTATCATATTATAGCCATCGATAATTAGATATCTTTCCTTCATGACATCTCTCCAGTCTCATCTCTTTTACGAAATACTTCATACATCATCAAGCTTGCTGCTACAGAAGCATTGAGACTATTAACATGTCCAACCATAGGTATTTTAATGTAAAAATCACATTTATCGCTCACTAAGCGACTCATTCCTTGTCCTTCGCTTCCTATCACGATAGCTAAAGACATATCCGCCTGTAAGTCACGATAATCCGTAGCATTACTTGCTTCGGTACCTGCGACCCAAAAACCATTTTCTTTTAATTCATCGATTGTCTTAGAAAGGTTCGTAACGCGTATAACTGGAACATGTTGAATAGCTCCAGTTGAAGCTTTTGCAACAGTCTGCGTGAGCGCTACTGAACGTCTTTTAGGAATAATGACTCCGTCTACTCCAGTTGCATCAGCAGTCCTTAATATAGAACCAAGATTATGCGGATCTTCTAGACCATCTAAAATTAATATTGTAGAAAAGCCATCTTTATTCTTCTGGCTTTGTAAAAATTCATCAAAATCTTCATATTCATATGGAGCGACTAATGCAGCAACCCCTTGATGAGGTGCATTTGATAAAAAATCTAATTTAGATTTTGGCACGGTTTGAACTATCAATTTTTGAGCTTTTGCATTTTTTAAAATTTCATTAATCTGTTGTTTTTTTATACCATCTTGAATCAAAATCTTATTTATAGCATGCCCCGAAACAATCGCTTCTTTAACTGCATGTCTTCCTACTATGACAGTATCTTCCACGTTCTCACTACCTTTCATTTACTATTTCAACAATAGTTTGAAGTAATTCTTCTAAACGCGCATGTTGATGATCTAAATATAAAAAACCTATAACTGCTTCCAAGGCTGAACTTTTTCGATATGTTTGAACATCAGTATTTTTAGCTTTGGTATAGCTTTTAGCATTACGTCCCCTTCTCAAAACATTTAACTCTTCTTCAGTAAACCAATCATTAGATATTAAATACTCTAATGTCTGAGCTTGGCTTTTAGCAGAAACATATTGTTTTGATACCTGGTGTAGACGATTCGGTTTACTTTGTAATTTAAGAACAATATATTCTCGTACATGTTGATCTAATACGGCATCGCCCATATAAGCAAGCGTCAATGGATTTAATAATTTAACATTCATTATTTAGCCACGCTTAAATCTGACACCTTGTGGCGTATCTTCTAAAATAATGTTACGTTCTTTCAACATGTCTCGAATTTCATCAGCACGTGCGAAATCTTTATTTTTACGAGCTTCATTACGTTCTTCTATAAGCTTTTCAATATCCTCATCTAGTAACTCGTTTTCATTTTCACCTTTAAGTGGGACGCCAAGAACATCACTGAAGATTTGATATACTTCTTTAAATCTATGAAGTACCTTCGTAGACGTTGTGTTCTCTAGAACATATTTATTCGCAAGTTTGGCTAAATCATACCAAGCAGTGACAGCATTAGCTGTATTAAAGTCATCATCCATAACCGCTTCAAATTGTCGGAGAATCGTTTCTATTTGATCAATGTATTCAGAATGTTCTTCTAAATCTGTAGCAATGGCTTCACGTTCTTCAATCAATTTATAACTATTGCGTATACGTTCTAAACCGCTTCTCGCAGCTCCTACTAGTTCTAAATTATAATTAATCGGGCTACGGTAATGGACACTAATCATAAAGAAACGTAGTACATCTGGATCTATTTCTTTAATAATGTCGTGTACTAAAATGAAGTTACCTAATGATTTACTCATTTTTTCGTTATCTATATTTATGAATCCATTGTGCATCCAGTAATTCGCAAATGGTGCATGATTGTGTGCTTCTGACTGGGCAATTTCATTTTCATGGTGAGGGAATTGTAAATCTGACCCTCCTGCATGAATATCGATTGTCGCTCCTAATTCATGATAAGCCATAACTGAGCATTCGATATGCCAGCCTGGACGACCTTTACCAAATGGACTATCCCAACTGATTTCGCCAGGTTTCGCTTTTTTCCATAAAGTAAAATCGAGCGCATCTTCTTTTTGTTCTCCCGCTTCAATACGCGCGCCTACTTTGAGGTCATCTAGAGATTGATGACTTAATTTACCATATCCATCAAATTGACGCGTTCTAAAGTACACATCTCCATCACTCTCATAAGCATACCCTTCATCTACTAATTCTTTAATGAAATCTATAATTTCTTGCATATGGTTCATCACACGCGGATTGGATGTTGCTTTCTTAACGTTCAATGCACCTACGTCTTCATAGAATGCTTTGATGTACTTTTCTGCAATTTCAGGAACACTTTCATTTAGTTCTTTAGAGCGATTAATTAATTTATCATCCACATCAGTGAAATTGGAAACGTAAATCACTTCATAACCTTTGTATTCAAAATATCTTCTAACAACATCATAGTTAATAGCAGGTCTTGCATTTCCGATGTGTATATAATTGTAAACTGTCGGACCACAAACATACATTTTCACCTTGCCTGGTTCAATCGGCTCAAATGTTTCTTTCCGACGTGTTAACGTATTATATAATGTAATCATCTTGAATCTCTCCATTCTTAGCTTTTTCAAGTTGTCGTTCTAAATGTTTGATTTGTTCGAAAAGTGGATCAGGTAAGTTGCGATGGTCAAATGTTTTACCGATACGCTTACCTTCTTGTTTAACGATATGACCCGGTATACCTACAACAGTGGTATAGCTTGGTACAGATTGTAGTACAACTGAATTCGCACCAATATTTACATTTGATTCAATTTGAATATTCCCCAACACCTTAGAACCAGCTGCAATTAAAACATTATCTCCAATGTCCGGGTGACGCTTACCTTTTTCTTTACCTGTACCACCTAAAGTAACACCTTGGTAAATCGTGACGTTATCCCCAATTGTACATGTCTCACCAATTACAACACCCATACCGTGATCAATAAATAATCGTTTACCAATTTTTGCTCCGGGATGAATTTCTATACCCGTAAAAAAGCGTGACACTTGTGAGATGACTCTCGCTGCTGTATAACGTTTCTTATTATATAATTTATGGGCTATCAAATGACTCCATACCGCATGTAATCCTGCATAGGTAGTAACTACTTCTAAAGTTGAGCGTGCTGCTGGATCCTGTTCAAACACCATTTTTATATCGTCTCTCATTCTTCTTAACAAGATCTTCTCCCCCTTGGTTCAATCATTAAGATATCTGTTCTTTACATGAAATAATTTTTCGACCGTCATGCACAATTTTAAAATTAATGTTATTAAAAAAGCACCTCTAACAACTGATGTTAGAGGCGCTCTTAGCACGGTTCCACTCTTCATTTAGTAACGAAACTTTAAAATGTTAGCGTTACTCTCATTTGTATTATTCATCTTAGTTCAACAAAGGTGCATTCATTAATATTAATGATGTGCTCACAGCGACCGCACACTCTCTGAGTCATGTAATAATTAATTACTAATCCTTTGATTCATTTTTATAGTTATAATAATAGGTCGTTAATTGTGAAATTTCAAGTCGAAACACACGTTTTTTAATCATACTGCACTAGATAAAGCTAAACTTCGTTATTAATTTACTATACATACTTTTGTAATCGTGATAATACTTTTTCTTTACCTAAAACTTCAATCGTATTTGGTAATTCTGGTCCATGCATTTGACCTGTAACGGCTACACGAATTGGCATGAACAATTGTTTACCTTTAATACCTGTCTCTTTTTGAACTTCTTTAATTGTTTTCTTAATTTCTGCTGCTTCAAATGGTTCTAAAGCTTCTAATTTACCGTATAAATGATTCATTAACTCAGGAACTTGTTCACCATTTATAACTTCTTGCTCCTCTTCACCAAGTTCTGGCATTTCGTGGAAGAACATTTCTGATAATGGAACAATTTCACCTGCGTAACTCATTTCTTTTTGATATAAAGCAACAAGTTTTCTACCCCATTCTTTATCTTCTTCAGAAGGATTTTCTGGGATAAGATTTGCTTTGATTAAATGCGGTAATGCTAATTCAAATACTGTATCAGTGTCTTTCGTTTTCATATATTGGTTATTTACCCAAGCTAACTTTTGTCTGTCGAACATAGCTGGTGATTTAGATAAACGTTTTTCATCGAAGATTTTAATAAATTCTTCTTTAGAAAAGATTTCTTCTTCACCTTCAGGTGACCAACCTAATAAAGTAATAAAGTTAAATAGTGCTTCTGGTAAGTAACCTAAATCACGGTATTGCTCAATAAATTGTAAAATTTGACCGTCACGTTTACTTAACTTTTTACGTTCTTCATTAACGATTAATGACATATGACCAAAGCGTGGTGGTTCCCAACCGAACGCTTCATATATCATCAATTGTTTAGGTGTGTTAGAAACATGGTCATCACCACGAATAACATCTGAAATTTTCATATAATGATCGTCTACAGCAACTGCAAAGTTATACGTTGGAACGCCATCTTTCTTAACAATGACCCAATCACCCATATTATTTGAATCAAAAGAAATTTCACCTTTTACCATATCTTTGAAACTATAAGTTTTATCTTTAGGCACGCGGAAGCGAATAGATGGTTTACGTCCTTCAGCTTCGAACTGTTTGCGTTGTTCTTCTGATAAATGTGCGTGTTGTCCGCCATAACGAGGCATTTCTCCACGAGCAATTTGCGCTTCACGTTCTTCTTCTAATTCTTCCTCAGTCATGTAACACTTGTATGCTCTATCTTCATCAAGTAATTGTTGAATAAGTGGATTATAAATATCAGCACGTTCAGACTGACGATATGGACCAAAACCTTTATCTTTATCGATAGATTCATCCCAGTCTAAACCTAACCATTTTAAGTTATCAAATTGTGAAGATTCACCATCTTCTAAATTACGTTTACTGTCCGTATCTTCTATACGAACTACAAAATCTCCATCATAATGTTTCGCAAATAAATAGTTAAATAATGCTGTTCTAGCATTACCAATATGCAAGTAGCCTGTTGGACTTGGCGCATATCTTACTCTGATGCGTTCACTCATTATATTCACTCCTACGATTATTATTTATGTGGTTGATGAACTGATTGAAAATAAATGACCTATGATAACTCATTTTATGAAGCAATCGCATTTAATATTTTCAAGTCATGTTTCAAACCATTAAGCATGTAAGCTTTCATGTTTTCAGTAGTTTAATTCAATTTTAAAAAAAGTTATTCAAAAGTTTATGATGTGTTTAACCATTACTTTGTGAATAACTTTCGTGAAACATTGATTATTCATTCTTACATAACATTCAATAATATTGTAGCACTTAAACACGCCTTTGATAAGTCTATTGTTTTAACAGTCTTTCATAGTTAATAGTTTTTTATATGAGAAAAGGTTTCATGTAAAATACATACTTAATTATAAAATATGTAGTTTCACATGAAACCTCTTTTTAGAATTAATTTTCAAAATCAGAACTATTGTCATCGACATGTTTCGCAAAAACGATTCTACCAGATGAAGTTTGTAGTAAACTGATGACTTCTAAGTTAACATGTTGGCCCACTAATTTCTTAGCGTTATCAACAACGACCATTGTGCCATCATCTAAATACCCAACGCCTTGACCAGGCTCTTTCCCCATTTTAGTTAAAAGGATATTGAGGTGGTCACCTTGATGTACGTTAGGCTTAATAGCTTCAGATAAATCATTAACATTAAGTGCCATAATGCCTTGGACATGACACACTTTATTTAAATTAAAATCCGTTGTAATAACGTGAGCGTGGTAATGTTGTGCTAATTTGATTAATAAAGTATCAATATCATTATGAGATTTCGTTGGATTTATGACTCGAGTAGGATAGTCTAAATCATAAAGTTGATTAAGAATGTCTAATCCACGCTGACCCTTTTCTCTTTTTACACTATCATTCGCATCAGCTACGACTTGTAATTCATTTATAACACCTTGAGGGATAAGAATATCTCCATCAATAAATCCACAACGAATAATATCTAATATACGCCCATCAATAATTGCGCTTGTATCGATGATTTTAGGGATTGCTTTACGTGTGTTGTAGGACATTGAGCGTGCCATATTTTCAGGCAAAAACATTAACATCTCATCACGTTTCTTTAAACCAAATTGGAATCCAAGATAACATAAAATAATTGTTATTATAATTGGGATAAAATGATTGAGCATTGAATTTCCTATTAGTTCTAAGATGAAAGAAACCATCACAGAAATAAATAATCCAATAATCAAACCAATTGTTGCGAACAAGATTTCAACCGCACTGCGGCGCATTATAATTTGTTCTAGTTCTTTAAAAGCGTATGTGACCTTTTTTAAGAAAAATCCAAATATAATGAAGAACAATATGATCCCTATTAATCCATCTATGTAATGATTAGTGATAATTGGGTAAGTGTTAATCCCTAAATCAGATACTACTTCTGGGATGATGATAATCCCTAGTGCAGCACCGATAATGATATAAATAATTACCACCATTAATCTAATGATATTCAATCTTATCCTCCTCTCATGGCTGTCTATTCATTGTATGTAAATCACTTATTTAACATAATTATAATGAAATTTGTGAAAACTAAATTAAAAAACTATATGCGTTTAAATCTTAAAACTCACTAACTACTATGAGGGAGGATTATGAAGAATGAAGCGCATATTTTAAAGCCTCATGCACAGAAGACACTCCTATGACTTGAATACCTTCCGGGAAAGTCCACCCACCAATATTAGTCTGAGGTATAATCGCTCGTTTGAATCCAAGTTTAGCCGCCTCTTGCACGCGTTGTTCAATGCGTGACACACGTCGAACTTCACCTGTTAGACCAACCTCTCCAACAAAGCAATCTAAACCGTCTACCGCTTTATCCTTAAAGCTTGAAGCTGTCGCAACAATAATACTTAAGTCAACGGCTGGTTCTGTTAATTTCACACCACCAGCAACTTTGATATAAGCATCTTGTTGTTGAAGTAAATAATTCTCCTTCTTCTCTAAAACTGCCATAAGCAAACTTAATCGATTATGATCTATGCCCGTAGCCATACGTCTTGGATTGTTGAAAGTGGTCGGTGTGACTAACGCTTGGACCTCTATTAATAATGGTCTTGTACCTTCCATAGTCGGTACAATTGTTGAACCTGGCACGTTTGTAGAACGTTCTTCTAAGAACATTTCAGACGGATTTAAGACACCTTTCAAACCACTTTGCTTCATTTCGAAAATACCCATCTCATTCGTGGAGCCAAAACGGTTTTTAACCGCACGTAAAATTCGATAAGCATGATGTTCATCACCTTCAAAGTAAAGCACGGTATCCACCATATGTTCAAGTAATCTTGGACCGGCAATTTGTCCTTCTTTCGTAACATGACCGACGATGAACGTTGCGATATCCATTTGCTTTGCGATATTCATTAGACTTTGGGTACTTTCTCTTACTTGAGATACAGAACCCGGTGCAGAACTGATTTCAGGATGATAAATAGTTTGAATTGAATCTACTACAAGTAAATCTGGGCGTTCATCCTTAACTGTTTGATGAATGACTTCTAAATCAGTCTCTGCTAATACATTGAGTTGACTAGAATCTTCTTCTAAGCGATCGGCACGTAGTTTAGTCTGATTGATAGATTCCTCACCTGTAATATATAAGACATCCTTATTTTGAGATAATGCCGCACATATTTGAAGAAGCAACGTAGACTTCCCAATACCAGGATCGCCACCTATAAGTACGAGTGATCCACTGACAATCCCTCCACCAAGGACTCTGTTAAATTCTTTAGAATCCGTTAGAATTCTAGGGGTAGATTCATGTTTAACATTATCCAATTTTTGAACTTTTCCAGCTGCTTCTTTAGATTTCACTCCATGTTTAGGGTTTGCAGCTTTCTCTACAATTTCTTCCATCTGGTTCCATGCACCACAGTTTGGACATTTCCCCATCCATTTAGGAGATTGATAGCCACATGCCATACACTCAAATATTACTTTTTTCTTGGCCACTTCTGCACCTCCAAATTATTATGAACAAATCTATTTTAAACTGACATTTTGATTATGACAAATTAAATGTAAATGATTATGATATAGTCTATTTTTATGTGGTTATTAAACTATGATTTTTTATAAATAATTTTATTTTTGTCTATTTTAATTTCTGCAATTTTGTATAATCGCTAGTGTATTGTTTTTTATTTTCCGGAAAATGAATATCCCATCATCAGTTTTAAACAAATTGAAAAATATGTAAAAAAATGACATCCCTCAAACAGCGAGAGATGTCATTTATTAATGATGCAAATAGCAAACATTACTTTAGTTATTCAATATATTAGTAATAATCAATTAAGCTTCAGTGGTTTCTTTATCATCTGACTTTTCATGGATATCATATTTGAATTCATCGCCATCATGATCGATTGTGACTTCTTTACCTTCAATTTGATTACCATCTAAAATTAATTCACTAAGATTATCTTCTACAGTTTTTTGGATGGCTCTAATTAATGGTCTAGCACCGTATTCTGGATCGTAACCTTCTTCTGCGATTTTTTCTTTAGCTTTATCAGTTACAGAAATATTGATGTTTTGTTCAGATAATCGATCAGTAAGTTTCTTAACCATCATAGTAACAATTTCTTTCAATTCTTCTTTAGATAGTTTATGGAATACGATGATATCATCCACACGGTTTAAGAATTCAGGACGGAATGAATTTTTGAGTTCTTTCATCATTGTTTTGCGAATTGTTTCGTAGTCATTACCCTCTGAAGCACCGCCAAATCCTGCAAATCGTTGGTCTTGTAATTCTTGCGCACCAACATTTGATGTCATAATAATGACTGTGTTACGGAAATCTACAGTACGACCTTTAGTATCAGTTAGATGACCATCGTCTAATACTTGTAGCAAGATATTAAATACGTCAGGATGGGCTTTTTCAATTTCATCAAATAAAATAACTGAGTAAGGTTTGCGTCTAACTTTTTCAGTTAATTGACCACCATCATCATGACCTACGTAGCCTGGAGGTGCTCCAACTAAACGACTCACAGCATGTTTCTCCATAAATTCACTCATATCAACACGAATCATAGCATCATCTTCACCAAACATAGATTCAGCTAATGCACGAGCTAATTCTGTTTTACCTACACCTGTAGGACCTAAGAAGATAAAGCTACCGATTGGACGTTTAGGATCTTTTAATCCAGCGCGAGCACGTCTTACAGCTTTACTAATTGAATTAACAGCGTCATTTTGACCGATAACTCGGTTATGAAGTGTATCTTCAAGGTTGAGTAAGCGATCTGATTCAGTTTCATTAATTTTAGTTAATGGAATACCTGTCCATCCTGCGATAACTTCAGCAATATCTTCTTCAGATAAAGCTGTACTTACACCACCTTGAGAGTTTTTCCATTCGTTTTTAGCTTCTTCATATTGTTTTTCAAGCTTAGATTGTTTGTCTCTTAAGTTTGCTGCATTTTCAAATTCTTGTGCATGAACGGCAGCATCTTTTTCATTTTTTACATTTTCAATTTCTTGTTCAATCTCTTTTAGATTGTTAGGAGTTGTATGACTTTTCAATCTAACCTTAGAACTTGCTTCATCAATAAGGTCAATCGCTTTGTCTGGTAAGAAACGATCTGATACATAACGATTACTTAATTTTGCCGCAGCTTCTAAAGCCTCATCAGATATATTAATTCTATGATGAGCTTCATAACGATCACGTAATCCTTTTAAGATTTCAATCGTATCTTCAACTGTTGGTTCATCAACTTGAACAGGTTGGAAACGACGTTCTAACGCAGCGTCTTTCTCAATATTTTTACGATATTCATCTAATGTTGTAGCACCAATACATTGTAACTCTCCTCTAGCTAATGCTGGTTTAAGAATATTAGAAGCGTCAATTGCACCTTCCGCACCTCCAGCACCAACTAATGTGTGTAACTCATCTATAAATAAAATGACGTTACCTGCTTGATGAATTTCTTCCATTACTTTTTTCAAGCGTTCTTCAAATTCACCGCGGTATTTTGTACCAGCAACGACAGTTCCCATATCGAGTGACATCACTCGTTTATCTTTTAGAGTTTCTGGGACTTCATTATTAACGATTGCTTGTGCTAAACCTTCAGCTATAGCAGTTTTACCCACACCAGGTTCACCGATAAGTACTGGGTTATTTTTAGTACGACGGCTGAGCACTTCAATCACACGAGTAATTTCTTTATCTCTTCCAACTACAGGATCTAAAGTGCCATCTTTAGCAATAACTGTTAAGTCTCTAGCTAAACTATCTAATGTTGGAGTGTTATTTGATTTATTTGCTTGAGCATTTTTATTACTCATTTCTGGACTACCTAAAGCTTTTACTACTTGCGCGCGTGCTTTTGTAATATTTAAATCTAAATTGGCAAAGACACGTGCTGCGACACCTTCATTTTCACGGATTAAGCCTAGAAGAATATGTTCTGTTCCCACAAAGTTATGATGTAGTTTTCTCGCTTCATCCATTGAAAGCTCAATAACTTTTTTAGCTCTAGGTGTGTAATGTAAAGTGCCCATTTGTTCTTGACCATGGCCAATTAACTTTTCAACTTCTTCAATAACTTTATCTTCAGTGATATTAAAGCTTTCTAACACTTTGGCAGCGATACCTTCAGGTTCTTTCATTAAACCTAATAAAAGATGTTCCGTTCCAATATTTGAATGGTTCAAGCGAATTGCTTCTTCTTGTGCGTGCGCTAGTACGCGTTGTGCACGTTCTGTTAATCTACCAAATAGCATATATAAAATACCTCCTATTTTATATGTTTCCTTAATAAATCAGCTCTTTTTTCATTTACTGTTTTATCATCATCTTCATCTATTAAAAATGGCGATTGAATAGCTACCATTAATTCATTAAATTTAAAATCTTCAAGCGAAATATAGTTTAAATCAATGCCAAGCTTAACTTCACTCAAGCGAAATGATGCTTCTTCCATTGATATGATTCTACTATTTTGTAAAATCCCTAGTGAGCGATAAACTCTATCAAGTGTCTCTACAGGATTATGTTTATCAAGTCTTTCTCTGATTTGTTTTTCCTCATTGATAATTTGATTAACTACTTCAGTTAAGTTATCAATGATGTCGGATTCAGTTTTCCCTAAAGTAAGTTGGTTTGAAACTTGATAAATATGTCCATATACTTGTGAACCTTCTCCATAAATACCTCGAATCGTAAATCCAAAACGATTAATTGTTTGAGCGATACGATTCATTCTCTTCATAATAGAAAGTCCTGGTAAATGTAGCATGACACTTGCGCGCATTCCAGTGCCTATATTAGTTGGACATGTTGTTAAATAACCTAAGTGTTCGTCATAACTTATATCTAAATCACTATCCAACTCATCATCAATATTTGAAGCCCTTTGATATAATTCACGCAACGATAAATCTGTTCCTAACGCTTGAATTCGAATATGATCTTCTTCGTTAATCATTACACTTAAAGATTCATCTTCATTTAACAGCACCGCGGATGCTGGCTGTTTGATAAGTTCTGGACTGACAAGATGTTTCGCAACTAATTTCATTTTACTTTGTTGATCCATAGTGTCTAAACGTTGTAACTTTAAGTTTGGAAGCGCATCTTGAACTTCGTTGATAACTCGAAAACCCTCTTGTTCAGAAGGAAACATCAAAGGATGGACGTGATTTTCTAGATTTCTTGCTAATCTAATACGAGAAGAAATAACTACAGGTGCCTCTTCTGTCATCTTCATCCATTCACTTATATTAGTATGAATGTCACTCATTACGAGACACCTCACTCTCATCTTTTAATGCTTTAATTTCATCACGTACAACAGCCGCTTCCTCGAAATTTTGTTCTTCAATTAATTTGTTTAGATATTTTGTTTTTTCTTCGATTTGCTTTTTAATTGCAAGTTTCTTATATGAAGATTGAGGCGTTTTACCTACATGTTCAAATTGGCCTCCCTGTACACGTCTAACAATATCGATAATGTCTTCTTTAAAAGTTGCGTAACAATTCGCGCAACCGAATTTACCAACGTGCGCAATATCTTTTAAAGTCATTTGACATGTTGGGCATTGCTTTTCCTCTTTGAACGCCATTTCTTGAAAATTAATACCATGTTTCGTAGCAAGATGTTGTAAAATCTGTTTAACTACAAAAGCTTCCTCTATATCATCCTGATGCACATGGTAAGAAGTATCCTCATGAGATTGGTGCCATGGATTATCACCTTGAGCACATATTGAGCATACCCATTTTTCGTGAGTACCGTCTTTACTTTTAACTGTTAATTTTACTTCTGCTTCATTTAAATGACAGTTTTCACAAAGCACGTTCAGACACCTCACTTCATTAATAATAGTTTATAACTGGAAGTAATCGTTTTAAAATATTAGCGCGTATAATATCTCTTGCGACCACATCCATTTTTAATGTCTCTCTATCTATAACTGCTTGGATCATTTTAGCTTCTCTTTGGTTAATTAGACCTTTATCTAGTAAACCATCTATAACATAATACGCTTGTTGTTGAGAAATAGAAGGCCCTATCAATTGAAGTAAGTGATTAATATAACCTGATGCATCTTTATTTTCAATTTTAGTGATTCGGATGTAGCCTCCGCCACCCCGTTTACTTTCTATTTCATAACCATGTTCATTTGTGAAGCGTGTTTTAATAACATAATTTAATTGAGAAGGAACACAATCGAAGCGTTGTGCAATATTAGCGCGTTGTATTTCGACCACATCTTCATTTGTTTCCTCGAATAAATGTTTAATGTATTGTTCTATGATGTCAGACATGTTATGCATGGATATCACCTCTTTTTGACCTTCTTTGACTTTATTATACGACCACCTTTGACCTTTTTCAACCAATTTGATTTTTAAAATTTAAATTTTATGATGTTAGCGCGTTCATTTTATTGTATGATAGAGAATAGAAAAATTTAAAGGAATGAAAAACATGCATATTTTGATTGGGATTATAGGAATTATATTCTTTTTAGCACTCGCATTTTTATTTAGTTCAGATAGAAAAAATATCCGTTGGAAATATGTCGGATTACTCTTAGTAATTCAATTGATATTTGCATTTATTTTATTAAAAACAAATATAGGTATCACAGTTATTGGTGGTATTTCGTATGGTTTCAGTTATTTATTAAAGCAAGCTGCTGAGGGTGTCAATTTCGTATTCGGTGGTTTTAAATTAGATCCAAAAAACCCTCCATTCTTCTTTAATGTATTGTTACCTATCGTGTTTATCTCAGCGCTTATCGGTATTTTACAATATACAAGAATTTTACCGCTTATAATTAACATTTTAGGTTTTTTAATTTCTAAAATTAATGGCATGGGACGTTTAGAATCTTACAATGCTGTAGCAGCAGCAATTTTAGGACAATCAGAGGTATTTATCTCATTAAAACAACAATTGCCATACATACCTAAACAACGTTTGTATACATTAACTGCATCTGCAATGTCGACAGTATCTGCTTCAATTATTGGAGCCTACTTCACATTAATAGAACCTAAATATGTTGTAACAGCTGTGGTACTTAACTTATTTGGTGGTTTCATCATCGCGTCTATTATCAATCCGTATAAAGTGAATGAAGAAGATGATAAATTATTAGTCGATGAAAGTGAAACTAAAAATCAATCATTCTTCGAAATGCTTGGTGAATATATTTTAGATGGTTTCAAAGTAGCAGTGATTGTCGGTGCAATGTTAATTGGTTATATTGCTCTTATTGCTTTACTTAATGGTGTAGTAAGTGGAATCTTTAGTCTATTATCAGGTGGAACATTGGATTGGAATTTCCAAACGTTAATCGGTTTTGTCTTTGCACCATTCGCATTCCTAACTGGTGTTCCTTGGCATGATGCTGTGCAGTCAGGTTCAATTATGGCGACAAAATTATTATCAAATGAATTCGTTGCTATGCAAGCACTCGGTAAAACACATGGTTTATCTGAGCATGCTAAAGGTGTCACTTCAGTATTCTTAGTATCATTTGCTAATTTCAGTTCAATAGGTATTATTTCCGGTGCGATTAAATCACTAAATGATAAAAAAGGTGATATTGTAGCACGATTTGGATTAAAACTATTGTTCGGTGCAACATTAGTATCATTTATTTCTGCAGCAATTGCAGGATTCTTTATTTAATCAAACGCGAGAGTAACTTAGGAAAGTTGCTCTTGCGTTTTTTTATTTTATGAGCTTACATTTGCTTTTGAAATTCATTTTCCGAAAAATTAAAAACGGCCACCTTTAAGATGACCGTTTATCAAAAGATTAATTAATTATTCTTTATCATATGGTTAATGAAGTATTCAGTTACACGATAATCGTCGGTGAATTCAGGATGGAAAGAGACACCAAGATATTTACCTTGTTTAACCGCAACAATCTTATCTCCTACTCGGCTAAGAATGTCTACACCTTTCTCAACTTGAGCAATATGTGGTGCGCGTATGAATACACCTTCAATATCTTTAGCAACACCTTTTATATTAAGTTCCGATTCAAAACTATCAACTTGACGACCAAATGAATTACGTTCGACTGTAATATCCAACTTTTTTAAATAGCCAGATTCACCTTCAACATCTTTTGCAAGTACGATCAATCCCGCACATGTGCCAAACATTGGTAAATCAGATTGCTTTAACGCTTCCTTAAAGCCATATAAGTCCATTAGTCTTCTTAGTGTTGTAGATTCACCACCTGGCAAAATCAAACCAGCAATATCTTCAAGTTGTTCAACTCTTTTTACTGCGACACCTTCATGACCACTTAACTCTATGTGACGAATGTGTTCACGAACTGCACCTTGTAATGCTAATACACCTATTTTCATAAATTACCATCCACGCTCTTGCATACGTTCTTCTAAAGAAATTTGGTTGATATCTAAACCTTTCATCGCTGTACCAAGTTCACTAGCCAATTTTCCAATTAATTCATAATCTTGATAATGAGTCGTTGCTTGGACAATTGCTTTAGCAAATTTTTCAGGATCTTCTGATTTAAAAATACCAGAACCAACAAATACACCATCAGCACCTAATTCCATCATTAAAGCAGCATCTTGAGGTGTTGCTACGCCACCTGCTGCAAAGTTTACTACTGGTAAACGTCCATTATCTTTAATTTGTTTTAATACTTCAAAAGGTGCTCCCAAATCTTTAGCGAAAGTCATAATTTCATCATCATTCATTACTGTTAGACGACTAACTTCAGCATTAACGCGTCTCATGTGACGTACAGCTTCTACGATATTGCCTGTTCCAGGTTCACCTTTCGTACGTAACATTGCAGCACCTTCTCCAATACGTCGTGCAGCTTCACCTAAATTACGGCAACCACAAACGAAAGGCACTGTAAATTGATCTTTTCTTAAGTGATACTCTTCATCAGCTGGAGTCAATACTTCAGATTCATCGATATAATCAACACCCATTGATTCTAATACTCTAGCTTCAGTAATATGTCCTATACGGGCTTTAGCCATAACAGGTATAGACACAGCATTCATTACTTCCTCTACAATTTTAGGATTAGCCATACGTGCCACGCCACCTGCTGCTCGGATGTCTGATGGAACGCGTTCTAAAGCCATTACTGCAACAGCACCAGCTTCTTCAGCAATTTTAGCTTGTTCTGCATTTACGACGTCCATAATAACGCCACCTTTTTGCATTTCAGCCATTCCTCTTTTTACTCTTTCTGAGCCTACGATTTTTGACATGTTATTACCCCTTTACTTATTGATTAAATTCATTTTAAGAGATAAACTGATATTTAAAAAGGTTCAATTTATCCATAATAATAGGGGTCAGATTTATGAAATCATCACAACCACTTTACTTATCTCTTTATGAAAAGTTAAAAAATCAAATTATCGAAGGTCAATACCATTCCAATGATAAGTTTCCTTCGAAAAGACAATTAAGCGAACATTTGTCAATGAGTCATACAACTATTGAACACGCTTATCAACTGTTATTAGATGAAGGATTTATATACTCTAAGCCGAGATCTGGATACTATGTATCAGATATTGAATCATTGCCAGTTATCAATAGAGAAACTTATCCTAATAATGTTCATTTAGAGATGCATAATGAAAGTAATGAAAACTCGCAATTCAAATTCGCCTTCAACTTAGCTGAAATCGACTCTGAAAATTTTCCTATGCATATATTTAGAAAATACGCAAAAGACGTCTTTGAAGAAGATCACTTATCACTATTACAAAGAGGCGAAATTCAAGGAGAGTTCGTATTACGTCAACAAATTGCACATTATTTATTTAATAGTAGAGGCGTAACATGTCACCCTAATCAAATAGTCATTGGTTCTTCTACTAGCCAACTCCTCGATATGATTACTAATTTACTTAATCAAGAAAAGTTTATCATCGAGAAACCGAGTTATCCTCCGATCAAACATGTCTTAGACAAAAAGAATATGAACTATTTACAAGTTCCTGTTGAAAAAAATGGCATACAAGTTCGCCCTATCTTAGAATCAAAATATAATATTTTATATATTACACCTTCACATCAATTTCCTACTGGTCATGTCACCAATTTAAAAAAGAGAACTCAACTTATTCAATGGGCACAACAAGATGAACAACGTTACATTATTGAAGATGATTATGATTCAGAGTTCAGGTACTTTGGTAAACCTATACCAGCTCTACAAAGTTTAGATACTAAAGGAAAAGTTGTTTATATAAGTACATTTTCAAAATCACTCTATCCTAGCTGTAGAATTGCATATATTGTTTTACCAAAAGAAATATTATCAAAATATAAACAAAGAAAATTAAAAGAAGGTAATACTGTACCTGTGCACATTCAACATATGGTTGCACAATTTATGGCAAGTGGTAGCTTTGAAAGACATTTAAATAAAATGAGGAAAATTTATAGAGACAAATTAAATTATATATTGCACCATCTCGAAAAATATAAAGACCAATTGCAAATTGAAGGAGCACTTACTGGGATGCATTTTAATTTAACAGTTCTGAATGGTCTCACTACACAGCAATGCTTAGACAAGGCTAAGAATAACAAATTAAAACTCGAAATATATAACTATGATGATATCCCCTTAGAGTATCCTAAATTTATTTTAGGATTCGGTGGAATTAAACAACGTGAACTTGCAGATTATGTTAAAGCTCTCATCAACTCGTTAATTATAAAGTAACACTTCTTTTTTAAAAGTTAGTGTTACTTATGCGATAGCTAATTGGCTATCGTATTTTAATTAACTTCCTCTTATTAATTTCTCATCTTTATTTTTTCGCATAAAAAAAGAGACCTTA
>NZ_KV793044.1:0-741 GCF_001808345.1 Staphylococcus sp. HMSC06C11 | reverse complement strand
GTGATTCAACAAGCGCAAGTACGTCTGAATCACTAAGTACATCAACATCAGAAAGTGAATCTGGGTCAACAAGCACATCAAGTAGTGACTCCACAAGTACAAGTACATCAACAAGCACAAGTGAATCAGAGAGTGCTTCAACATCTGACAGTACATCCGAATCAACAAGCACATCAGAAAGTGATTCAACAAGTGAAAGTACGTCATTATCAGAAAGTACATCAGAGTCAACAAGCGGAAGTGAATCAAGTAGTACAAGTGAATCACTAAGTGACTCAAGCAGTGAGAGTACATCATTATCAGACAGTACTTCAAAATCAATAAGTGCATCAGATTCAGAAAGTAAATCTGTGTCTGAGAGTACATCTGACTCAACAAGTGAAAGCACTTCATCATCAACAAGTATGAGCGATTCAGAGAGTGAGAGTACTTCAAAATCTAACAGTACATCTGAATCAGTGAGTGAATCAGAAAGTGAATCAGGCTCAATAAGCGCGAGGGATTCTGAAAGCACTAGCACATTAACTTCTGCAAGTGTGAGCGATTCAGAAAGTGCGAGTACATCATTATCTGCTAGTAGGTCAGAGTCAACAAGTACAAGTGCCTCATCTTCAACGAGCACAAGCGATTCAAGTAGTACAAGTGAATCACTAAGTGGCTCAAGCAGTGCTAGTACATCAGACAGTGAAAGCACATCAATAAGTGATTCAGAATCTGCTAGTACGTCATTATCAACAAGTG
>NZ_KV793043.1:283-30648 GCF_001808345.1 Staphylococcus sp. HMSC06C11 | reverse complement strand
AGCCCGACGAGCTACCGAACTGCTCCATCCCGCGCTAATATTATTTTTGACTACCTTATAATCTTACCATTTTCTTCTTTACAATGTCAATACTTTTTTAAAGAAAATTAACATTTTGTTCATTTCAACTTCAAACCTATTTGCAATAATTGAAATGAATGACGCTTTAATTAAGTACTTTATTAGTATATAAACTCCAACACATTTCGTCAATATTGTTTTGGAATTAAATTGTGTAAAAATTAACCTCATATATCTTTTTATATTATTCTTTACTAAAAGATATATGAGATACCTTGATAATCACCTATTAGACAACTTGTGCTCTACCTTTAGATATATACTTACTTAGTCATGTAACCTTGCATTCTAGATTGTAAAGAAGTAAATGTTTTAAAACCTTCATCCTCTAAAAAGTGTCCACCCTCATCGACTATTCGAATCTTACCTTCCAACGTATCCATTAACCTTTTAGTCTCTTTATAAGAAACATATTTATCATCTTTAGATGTAAGTCCGTAAAAATGATCGACTTGAGATTTAACTTTTTCATAATCTATTGATATGCCCTCTAAGTTGACATTCTCATCAATATCATGGGCATCTTCTTTGAAACCTGCAATACTAAACAATCCTTCAATATGATGATGAGTCCCCTCAATATATTTTAGTGCAGCTATCGTACCAAAACCATGGGTTACAAAATAAGTATCATATTTACGAATTTCAATTTGTTCTTTCATTTGTCTTACCCATTCATCAATTTTTGCATGATCATCTGCCTCTAAATTAAACAACGTCACATGATAACCTTCTAAAGTTAAATTATGCTTCAACCACTCATACCAATGATTTGTGGCATTCCCATATTTTGAATGGATTATAATCACGTCAGTCATTTTTCAACACCTCATTCAACGATTGATTCATTTAATTCTTATTTTAAAATAAAAACACTTTAAAAAGAAATGATATTCAAATGATTTATCTATCTCACCGCTTCTTAGATTTAAATCATCCCATTCTCATTAAAGTGTTTTACAACATCTAAATTTCTTCTAAAATTTCTTCAACAGCATTTTTTCCTTGTTGAATACAATCAGGTAAACCTACCGCTTCAAAAGGTGCTCCAGTAATTCTTAATCTAGGATAAGTATTCTTTATATGTTGTTGAATTATCTTTATATTTTTTATATGCCCTACGTGATATTGAGGCATACTTTTAGGCAAACGATTCACTATCGTAAAGTCAGGATCACCCTTGAATGTCATCATTTTCCTTAAATCTTTACGAACAATTGATACAATTTCATCATCAGTATGGTCATCTACTACAGTGTCGCCTGGTTTACCTACATAAGCTCTAATTAATACTTTACCTTCAGGTGTAGTAAACGGCCATTTTTTCGAAGTCCAAGTACAAGCTGTAATATCTGTTTGACTCGTTCTAGCTATAACGAATCCAGTACCATCATACGTATTCTCTATATTCTTTTCATCAAAAGCCATAACCACTGTTGCAACAGTAGTCGAGTCCATCTTATTAAAGTAATCAAAGGCAGGATCATGGCTAAACCATTTCATAAATACTTGTTGTGGTGTAGTAACAAGTACCCCATCAAATGTTTCACTACTATCTTCGAGTAAAATTTCATAATCTTTCTGAGAAACTTTAATGTCACGTACTTGAGTATTGTAACGAATATTTACTCCCTTATTCTGAACATTTTCTGCCAATGCTTCAATAAATGAACTTAAACCATGTCTAAACTGTTTAAATTGTCCTTTAGGTGCCCCTGGGTATAGTTGACGATGTTTAATACGTTTTTCTTTCTCATCTTTCATTCCTTTAATCAAACTGCCAAATTGTTCTTCTTTTTCTTTAAAGTTTGGAAATGTACTCATTAAACTTAATTCATCAATATTAGTACCATATATGCCACCCATTAAAGGTTCAATCAGATTTTCTAATACTTCATCACCTAGTCTTTTTCTAAAAAAGTCGCCGACAGAAATATCATCCTCGATTTGAATCGGTTTCTTAAACAAGTCCATTCCAGCTCTTAATTTACCAATTGGAGAAATAAGCTTCGTTTTAATAAATGGCTTTATATCTGTTGGAATGCCCATAATAGAGCCACCTGGTATAGGAAATAATTTATTTTTAGCGTATATATACGATTGACCCGTAGTATTAGTAATTAAGTCATTTTCTAGACCAATATCTTTAGCCATATCTGTCATGATAGTTTTACGTCCTAGATAGGATTCTGGACCTAACTCAATAGTATACCCTTCATGTCGATATGTTTGAATTTTACCTCCAGGACGATTAGAGGCTTCAAATATCGTTACTTCTATAGTTGGATCTTGTTTTTTTATAAAATACGCACTCGATAAACCAGTAATACCTGCGCCGATAATCGCAATTTTTTTACTCAACTTTTTCACGCTTCCTTTCAATTCCACCTGAATCTATCATGAAAATGTATCAAATTTTTTAATTTATTTCTCTCAAAAAATGAATTCCCCCGTTATACTGGAGGAATTCTGTCATCACTTTATTAATGCTTTAACTTAATTTTAAAAATGAGCTTTAATTTCGTCAACAATTGCTCCTATAAATAGCGGGTTTGTATTAGGCATTTCAGGACGATAGTATTTAGCGCCAATTTCATCACATACTACTTTACATTCGTAGTCATTGTCATAGAGCACTTCTAAATGCTCACAAACAAATCCTACTGGTGTATAAATAAAGTTTTTGAAATGATGTTCTTGATATAATTCTCGCGTAAGATCTTGAACATCAGGTCCTAACCAAGGTGTACCGGTGTTTCCTTCAGATTGCCAACCTTCTGCTACATGAACAATATTGGAGTCTTGTTTAAGAATTTGAGCTGTTTCATGCAATTCTTTAGGATATGGATCATTATTACGCTCAATCAGACCTTTAGGTAAACTATGTGCTGAAACGATTAAAACTGTTTCATCGTGCTCTTCTTCAGGAATTTGATTTAACGTTTCATTAATTTTATCTGTCCAATATTTAATAAATTTTGGTTGGTGATAATAATGTTTAATATGAGTCAATTTAATGCCATATTTATCTGCTTCTTCTTGTGCGCGATTATCATAAGAACCTACTGAAAAACTTGAATAGTGTGGCGCGAGCACAACTGTTACAGCTTCATCAATGCCATCTTTATGCATTTTTTCTACGGCTTCTTCAATATAAGGAGAGATATGTTTTAATCCTAAATATAATTTAAATTCAACATTGTCATACGTTTCATTTAAAGCTTTAGTTAATGCCTCAGCTTGTCGATCTGTTGTTCCTGCTAAAGGTGATAACCCTCCGATAAATTCATAGCGTTGTTTTAAATCTTGTAGTTCTTCTTCAGTTGGTCTTTTACCGTGTCTAATATCAGTATAATAAGGCTCGATATCACTCTCTTTGTATGGTGTACCGTACGCCATCACTAATAATCCAATTGTTTTACTCATTGATAAAACCTTCCTTTAATTGATAGTTATCGTTACTTTAATAAGGTTTGGAGAGACACCAAATCTTCGAAAGAACTATTTTTGAGTATAGTTATGAACGAATTCACTCACTTTTCTTAATGTTTCAGGTTTAACTTCTGGAAATACACCGTGACCTAAGTTAAATATATGCTTGCCACGCGCCGTTCCTTGATCAAGAATATCTTTTAGTCGTGATTCGATAACATCCCATGGTGCTAATAATAATGAAGGGTCGAGATTACCTTGTAGTGTCTTGTTTACTCCCATTTGATCAGCCTGATTAATAGATGTTCTCCAATCTAGACCTAAAACATCAATAGGTAAATCATTCCATTCATTAATTAAATGACTTGCGCCTACCCCGAAAAGTATCACAGGTACATCATAATGAGCTTTGATACCACTCACTAATTTCTTCATAGCTGGCTTGATATAATAGTTATAGTCTTGGACGTTTAGTGCTCCTACCCAAGAATCAAAGATTTGTATTAATTCAGCACCAGCCTCAATTTGAGCGACTACATATGTGATTGACACATCTACAAGATGGTCCATTAGTGCAAACCATGTAGGTTCGTCTCCATACATCATGGCTTTAGTAAAATTATAATTTTTAGAAGGACCTCCCTCAATCATATAAGATGCTAATGTGAACGGCGCACCTGTAAAACCAATCAACGGTACATTTAATTTTTCCTCTGTAAGCAATTTGATTGTTTCTAAAACATAAGGTACATCTCTTTTAGGATCTATCTGAGATAATTTTTCAACATCTTGTACTGACTTAATAGGGTTTGAAATCACTGGTCCAATACCAGATTTAATTTCTACATCTACACCTATGGGTTTTAAAGGTGTCATAATATCCTTATAAAGAACAGCCGCATCAGTATTGTAATTATCTACTGGTAAATGCGTAACATACGCACATAATTCTGGTTGATGCGTAATTTCAAAAAGTGAATATTTTTCTTTAAGTTTGCGATACTCAGGTTGAGAACGTCCTGCTTGTCTCATAAACCAAACTGGAGTGTGTGACGTTGATTCACCTTTTATTGTCTTTAATATCGTATCGTTTTTACTATGCACCCTAGCGTCCTCCTACATTAAAATCATTCTTATCTATAATAGCATATTGTATACAATTTCGTATTTTATTATGCTTAAATGTCATAAAAAAGACATAGTACTTTTATTTATAAAACCTAGCTTTATAAACTTTAAAAATATACTTTATTTTTATTAAAAAACGGGTAAGTAATTCCTAGATATTCTAATAACGTTAAATTATATATTTAATTTTATTTTTAGTTAAATTTGTAAATTTAGGATGAATTCTATTACTTTTAATTAGAAAATCTGAACTTTTGCAGTAGCAAAAGGAATTTTATAATCGTATAATAAGACAAAACAAGGGAGGTTTGTATCATGAATTTATATACATCTTATGGGACATATGGATTCTTAAATCAAATTAAATTGAATAATCCAGATCATGACCTATTTCAGTTTTCTGCTTCCGATACATCAGTCATTTTAGAAGAAACTGAAGATAAGTCAGTTTTAAAACATCCTAGTTCTTACAATGTACTCTACCAAGTTGGAGAATTTAACGAAAATCATTTCTACTGTGCTTTGTTCATTCCCTCTTCAGAGGATCATAGTAATCAACTAGAGAAAAAATTATTGCACTTGGGCGCACCTTTTGATTCATTCGCTGGTTTCAAAAGTTATCGATTATTAAAACCTTTAGAAGGTAATACTTATAAAATATACTTTGGCTTCGCAAATCGCACTGCCTATGAAGATTTCAAAGCTTCAGAATTATTTAACGATAATTTTTCTAAGGTAGCTTTAAGTCAATTCTTTGGAGCAAGTGGCCAACATTCAAGCTATTTTGAAAGATACTTGTATCCAATTGATGAAAACTAATATCAAAATAAAAAGTTCTTAGCGTATTGTATTGAACGCTAAGAACTTTTTTTAGTCTCTTAATAAAGTTTCCTGATATTTTAACTTTTTAATGGTACTTCTTATTGTTAACCACCCTACAATAAAGAAAAGTAAAGCAAAGAAGAACAATGTAGGATGTTTTATAACAAATAGTATTGTAAAGATAATACCAACACCAATCATTAATCGGTATAAAAATTGTTCATATCCTTTGATAACTTTCGTATCAGAAACTGGCCATACTTGTGGCCATAAACCATATGCTTGTTGAGTATAGAACTGAGCCATTTGCAATAATGTAATATACATAAATAAGCTTCCTATAATCAGAGATACGATTGGATTTGATAACCATAACATTAAAACGAGTGCTATAATCACTAATCGAAGAATGATACTAAACGCGTCTCGTCCTCTTACAAAGCTTCTTACAAATAAGAATAAGTACATACGATTTTCATTAAACTTGTTACCCTTTGGTGTGGGTAATATGAAATCTAAATAACTTCTACGTACTGCTGACTCTCTTAAATGTTTCACATCAGTAAACATATTTACAAATTTATAATAATTCGTGTGTTTTTGTTGCTCAATCGCTATCATTCTCTCCCAAGGAAATAATTGCTTTTTGCTATTCAATTTTAAAATCAATAACAATACCCCTACGATGAAAATAAATATAATAGCAAAGTAATTATGAAATCTTAAAATTAAATAAAATGTTATACCAAATAGTACAAATAATAATAAATTAATTGTCCAACTTGAAAGATTTAGCTTTAACCATTGCCATTTAACAAGTAATCCTAAATAAGGAAAAATGATAGCACTTATTGCAAATACAATATAAAATGTAAAATGGTTATCATTTAATTTATAAAATAAAGGAAATAGTATAATAAGAAGTATGACTTGTAAAAAAATTCTTGAACTATAACTATATATTAAACTTACTTGCATATAATCTTTCATATGTTTCTCAAATGGTAATAGAAAAATTTTATCTGCGTCTTTTAATAGTGTTCGAATTGGAAATAATGAAACTAATGCTACAGCAATACTTGCAAATAGTGCATAATCAATATGTTGTGGTATATGTTGTAGCCATTCACCATATCCAAAAATAAATGCACCTAACAATATAAGTAAAAACACCGTGAAATGACCATTAAAAATGAATTTGTTATAGTAACTTTTTTCTTTACGAATCGCTTTATATCTCCGATTAAACAGAGATAATGATTGATTATTCATTGGCATTGCCACCTTGTGTAACATGTATATAAATATCATCTAAGGTTCTATCATACAGACCTGTTTGTTCACGTAGTTCATCTAAGTTACCAAACGCAACAACTTTCCCTTGATCTAAAATAATAAATCTATCACAGTAACGTTCCGCTGTAGCAAGTATATGTGTACTCATTAAGACAGTTCGATTTTCGTTTTTCTTTTCAACCATTAAATCAAGCATTGATTGTATTCCCAAAGGATCGAGACCTAAGAATGGCTCATCGATGATATACAATTCTGGATCAACGATGAAAGCGCAAATGATCATGACCTTTTGTTTCATTCCTTTTGAGAAATGACTTGGAAAGACTTTTAATTCATTTTCTAAACGAAATACTTTTAAAAGTGGCTCAGCACGACGCATTGCCTCTTCCCTACTTAGTTGATAGGCCATAGCAGTCATCTCTATATGCTCTTCTAATGTAAGTTCTTCATAAATCACTGGTGCTTCTGGAATATATGATAATTTTCTTCTATATACTTCAATGTCATCATTAATATTTGTATCAGAAATGGATAATGAACCTTCCATTGGATTAAGAAGTCCTAACATATGTTTAATTGTTGTACTTTTTCCTGCACCGTTAAGACCAATTAAACCAACAATTTCGCCTTTTTTTAATTCAAAATTTATATCTTTAATTACAGGACGTTTTCCATATCCGCCTGTAAGATGTTCAACTTTTACTGTCATAAGGCACCTCCATGCAAACTATTGTACCAAAAAATAATGTTTTAACCTAAAATAATCATTGCTATCATGTTGTTTTAAATTGAGTAATGCTATAATAATGACTAACAAATGATAAAGAGGAGTGTCATTGTTATGTCAGAAACTATTTTCAGTAAAATTATTTCTGGAGAAATTCCAAGCTTTAAAATTTATGAAAATGACTACGTTTATGCCTTTCTTGATATTTCACAAGTGACGAAAGGTCACACATTATTAGTTCCTAAGAAAGTTTCGGCTAATATTTTTGAGACTGATGAAGAAACAATGAAACATATTGGAGTGGCTTTACCTAAGGTAGCCAATGCTATTAAAGCCGCTTTTAACCCAGATGGATTAAATATCATTCAAAATAATGGAGAGTTTGCAGATCAGTCTGTATTTCATCTTCACTTCCATCTTATCCCAAGATATGAAAATGATATCGATGGCTTTGGATATAAGTGGGAAACGCATGAAGATACAATTAATGACGACGCTAAAAAAGAAATTGCTGAACAAATTCAAGCACAATTTGATTAATCGTGCATATTCCTTGTTATACTGGGTATGATAAAAATAATACAAATATCCGACATATAAAGTGAGGAGAATAAAAAATGAAAGTCACAAGAATATTATTTGGCTTAGGTGTAGGTGCTGCAGCAGGATTTGCAGTAGCATTAAGAAATCGTGACGACCATAGTGTCAAACATAATACAATTGATGCGAGCCAACCTACAGGAGCACAATCTGAACTTGAACGAGAAATTGAAACTATGAAACAAACATTTAATGATATTCTTAATTATGGTTCTCAAATTAAGAATGAAAGTGTTGAATATGGTAGTTCAATTGGAGATGAGTTTAAAGAGTTAATTGGTAACTTTAAATCTGATATTAACCCTAATATTGAAAAGCTCCAAACTCATATTGAAAATTTACAAAACCGTGGAGAAGATATAAGCAACGCTTTCTCTAAAGATAAGTAATTTCATTAGCTATGGCATGATGCCATAGCTTTTTTATTTTACTTAATCATAATTTCTTTTAGACATTTTAACACTAGCTTAATTAATGACTTTATCAACTTCTTTTTTTGTAAATTAAACTGCCCCTTGACTATTCCTGTGAACACGTAGATAATACGTATCGAACATTAACACAGAGATGAGGCTTACATTATGTATTTATGCACTCGACAAATTGATATACACGCAAGATTTGGAATTCAAAGAATTGCTTTCATGAGTATAGTAGCAACTATTATTACCTTTTTAGTAAGCTATGAAATTATGTACTATTTCTCTGATACTCCTTTATCAGATCGACATTTTATCATTTTATTAATCTTTATAATTTTAATGTATCCCATTCATAAAATCATGCATCTTGTTTTCTTTTTGCCATTTTATAAATCTTTTAGAGTCCATAAATTAGTTAAAAAGAAATGGCTGCCATATTTTAATACGTATGTTAATACGCCTGTCCATAAAGTATATTTTTGTATAAATTTAATTTTACCTATATTATTATTAACTGGCATTTTTGTTCTGTTAAGTATTCATCTACCTCAATATGGTCATTATTTTATGTTTTTATTATCATTAAATATTGGCTTTTCTATGATGGATATTTTATATTTGAAAATCTTACTTTTCTCAAATGATGGTCATTATGTAGAGGAACATCAATCTGGTCTACATATTTTAAACAAAGTTAATAATCCTAAATCAACTAGAACTTCGCTCTAGTTATAAGGATTACCATCTTTTGCGTAATTGTATTTAATTTTCATAAATATTAATAAAACATGCAAAATTAAAATATATAATATTTAATCAACTTCCCCCATCCTAGTCATACTATAGTCTTAGGACGGGGGTTTCTAATTGGTAGTCTCTAAATAATATGTTATATTTACGATGATTAATACATAAAGGAGCTATCAACTTATGAAATTGATGAATAAAATTATTGTTCCCGTGACCGCTAGCGCGCTGTTACTTGGTGCTTGTGGCTCAAATGCAACAGAATCTAAAGATAATACATTGATTTCTTCTAAAGCAGGAGATGTAAAAGTCGCTGACGTGATGAAGAAAATCGGAAATGAACAAATTGCTAATACTTCATTTAACATTGTTTTAAATAAAATCTTAGCTGATAAATACAAAGATAAAGTCGATACTAAAGACGTTGATGAAGATATTAAGAAAGAAGAAAAACAATATGGCGGTAAAGATCAATTTGAAAGCATGCTTAAACAGCAAGGTATGTCATTAGATGATTATAAAGAACAGAAAAAACTTTCTGCTTATCAAAAACAATTATTACTAGATAAAGTGAAAGTCTCTGATAAAGATATTAAAGATAATTCTAAAAAAGCTTCTCATATTTTAATAAAAGTAAAATCTAAATCTAGTGATAAAGAAGGTCTTTCAGATAAAAAAGCAAAAGAAAAAGCTGAAAAAATCCAAAAAGAAGTAGAAAAAAATCCTAGTAAATTTGGCGAAATCGCTAAAAAAGAATCTATGGATAGTTCTTCAGCTAAGAAAGATGGTTCATTAGGTTATGTAATTAAAGGTCAAATGGTAGATAGCTTCGAAAAAGCGCTATTTAAATTAAAAGAAGGTCAAGTTTCTAAAGTAGTTAAAACTGATTATGGTTATCATATCATTAAAGCTGATAAAGAAAATGACTTTAATAAAGAAAAATCCAACCTTAAAGAAAAAATTATTGAACAAAAAGTACAGAAAAAACCTAAATTGTTAACAGATGCTTATAAAGATTTATTAGATGATTATAAAGTAGATTACAAAGATAGAGATATTAAAAAAGCTGTTGAAAATTCAATTTTAGATCCAGATAAAATTAAACAACAACAGCAGCAACAGCAATCTTCACAAGGTGGTGCCTCTGGTTCAGGCTCTGCAGGTTTAACAAGTAGTGGGTCATAATCAATAACTCATTGGTATGATTGATATAAGTTTTGCATTTTATCTAGAAAGTGTTATAATACAATTAACAAGGATATCAAGCATATATGCACCAAATCCCCTCACTATGGCAGTAGTGAGGGGATTTTTTGGTGTGGCTTATTTTAGTTGTCGCCTATTTACGTTTATCGTTGCGAGTGCGTAGCCAATGCGCGAATAAAGCAACGATACAACCACTGGTTGCCGTGGCCATGATGTGTACAAAGATATCAAATAACATATATGCACCTCCTTCCCTTGTCATATTGACGCCTGAGAAGAGAAGATAGGCGACCTATTTATTATAACACTGAACTTTAGCTAATTAAATTTGAATATAAAAAAGTGCAAAGCCCATTGTATCATAATACCACTTGAATCAATCCCGACTCTGTAGCAACTTTACAAAGATAGCTTTGCACTAAAAATATTTAATCTAAACTTGTTGGATTATAGAATTGGCGATTTTCTAAACCAAAAATGCGTTCAGTAAATTGACCTTTATCCGTTTTCTTAAATGCTTTCTCAAACATGTTCATTTTTGCATCAATATTATCAATAAAGAATAAAATTTCAGCTTCTTTCAAATGAGGTAGTTTAGGTGACCCGAATTCCATTTTACCGTGGTGTGCTAAGATCATATGTCTTAATAACATCACTTCTTCACCTTCAATACCTAATTCTTTAGCCGATTCAGCTACTTCATCACTAGCAATTGAAATATGGCCTAGCAAATTACCTTCGACAGTATAAGTCGTTGCAACTGGTCCACTTAACTCTCTGACCTTTCCTAAGTCATGTAAAATAATCGCACTATATAATAAGCTTCTATTTAATAGCGGATAAATATCACAGATTGACTTAGCAATACGTAACATAGTTAAAACGTGATAGCTTAGACCGCTTGCAAAATTATGATGATGTGAACTTGCTGCTGGATACGTAAAGAAACGGTCTTGATATTTCTTTATTAAATGACGCGTTATACGTTGTAAATTTGCGTTTTCAATATCTAACATAAAATGCGAAAGCGCTTCTTTAATTTCATCAGGCGTCATAGGTGCTCCATCAACAAAATCTTTAGTTGATAAATTGTCTTCAGGTTTAGCTAAACGCACTTGATTAACTTTCATCTGTTTACGACCACGATAATTAATCACATCGCCTTTGACATGAACAATTTCTTCAGGTTTAAGGTTCTGCATATCCTCTTTCGTTGCAGTCCATAATTTCGCTTCTATATCACCACTTTTATCTTGGAGGTAAAGTGTCATGTAATCTTTACCTTGAGCAGTGACACCCTGAGTTGCACGATGAATTAAGAAAAAGTGATCAACTGAATCGCCGGGATTTAAATTTTCTACATTTCTCATTTTTTCCCGCCTTCCTCTAGTTTATTAAGAATAATCATTTCTTTTGAAGGGATAATATTATCTTTAGTGCATGTAAAGTAAAGCACTTGATAATTTTGAGATAATTCTCTTAAATAATTTAACATTCTTTCTTTTCTATGTTTGTCAAAATGAACAAATGCGTCATCCACAATAATTGGGAATGGATAGTATGGTTTTAATACTTTAATTAAACTAATTCTAAGAGCAACATACAATAATTCTTTTGTAGATTGACTTAGTTCAACAGGTTCGAAAACTTGTCCATTATCATGTTTGACATGAATTGAATCATCTTCAGTATAATTAATCATTGTATATGCACCATTTGTAAGATACTTGAATATAGATACAGCTTCTTGGATAACTTGTGGTAAACGCTTATCTTTGATTTGCTTAATATGTTCTTCTACTAAATTTTGAAGATAACTTAAGCTTGCCCAATCTTTAGCGATATCATTTAGTCTATTTTTTAAACTGTAATATTCATGTCTTAATTGTGCAAGTGTCGAATCTGTTTCCATATGATTAATTTGAGCAGTTAAATCACTGACTTCAGCTTGCATATTTAAATATTGATCGTTATATTGATCTACTTGTCTCGCTAATGTATCATCTTCTTCGTCTAATTGAGCGGTTGTTTTTTCACTTAATTTAGAACTCATTTCATATGAGTAATTTTGGTTCTCTAAGTATTGAGTTAAATCATTAAATCTATTTAAGTTACTATGATACGTTTCGTAATCTTGATGATGTGAATAATAACTTTCCTCATCTTCAACATTGACGAAATCAAATAGCTCTTTGATGATATTTTTATTTTCACTTAAGCGTGATTTAAGATGCTTGAGCTCATTTGTTAATAACTGTGTTTCTTCTTGATTCTTATGCCAATTATCGTTATTGTCTTTAGCATTTTTTAGCCATTGATTAACATCGTGGAAGAACGACATTGTATTAAAATGACTAAAATGTGGACTCGTTACGTCTTTAGCGTGTTTATAAAATTGATTAATTTCATCCATAAGTTGACTACGCTTATGATTCAACTCTTTGACGTAATTATCATGAGACTTAATATTACTCATTGAGGTAATACTTTCAACGATAAGTTCATCAGATATCTTAGGAGATAAATATAATTCTTTCTTCACGTTGTTAATATTATCTGATAATGAATCTAAACGATGTTGCGCCTCATCCATTGATTTATTTAAATATGCATTCTTTTCATCTAACATTTCTTTTACTTTAATAGCATTTTGCCATTGCTCACGAATGCGATGTTGATGATCTAAATCAAAATCTAAATTGTAGTTGCTTTCTAAATGTTCAAGTTGACTTTCCAAGTCATTAATTTCTTGGTTCATTGCTACACCATAATCAACATCTTTAGTTTTTGCTAAGAAGATACCTACAATAAAGATGACGGTTAGAATCGCAAAGACAATACCAAAAATCATGTTAGTCGTTACAAATGAAAATACAGTTAATGCCGCACCTATGATAGCTAAAGCAATAAATGCAAGTCTAAGTAATTTTTGACGTTGATTTTTACGAATTTGTTCTTCTTCAAATGATTCTTTTAATTTTTCATATAAGTTTTCTTTTTCGTGTAATTCTAATACCTGCTGTGAATATTCCTTTTTCTTTTCAAAAGTTTCCTCAGGAACTAATTCTTTCTCTAGTTGATCAAGTTCATTACTATTAGAATTACGTTCAATTTTATTATCTTCAAGACCGCGTTCTAGTTGTAAAATATAAGCATTTTGTTCTTGCTTACCACGAATTTGCTCACTTACATGACTTTTCATAGCTTCAGAACTATCTACTTCATGATGTGGTTCATTCCACCCAATAGTGTTTTGTAAACTTTCTTGTTCTCTTTGTTTATCAGAGATATCTTTTTCAACTGAACGCAACTCATATTCTTTTTGTTTAATTTCATTTTCTTGTTGATATAAGGAATTAATTGCATCTATATCTTTAGGTTCTACTGGAAAGATATTTTTAGCTTCTTGCTTAAGTTGAGCTAAACGTTCTTCTTTAAGACCAATATCCTTTTCAAGTGATTGTTGAAACGACTTAGCAGTCTCATAACGGTCTATACCTTTTTCAGGAAATTTTAGAGGTTCGATATTTAGAACTTGTTCTAATCCTTTCCATTCTTGCGTTTGATCATGCAGTGCAACCTCTTTTTGTTTAGCTTCATGCATCTTGGATAACTGATTTAAATTTTGTTTTAAATGTTCTAATCTGCGAGAAGATTTATCTCTCTCATCTACTAAGCGATGATATGTGTCTAATTTACTTTCTTCTTCACGTATCTGGCTTTCAAGGTGCTTGAGTTGTTCGATTTGTTGGTTAATAATTGGATTTTTACCAGACTTTTTATACAATTCTTCTTTCTTTTGTCCTATGGTATCTCTCATGCTGGTAAATTCAGTTGAACCTAAAGCGCCTGCTTGTAATAAGTAATCTTGTAATTGTTTTTCATCTAAATTACGGTGAATATCTTGTAACCCTAAAACGTTGAAAGAGAATATACCTTGATACGTTTTCTTTGTAATGTAATTGAGTTTTTTATTTAGCCATGACTCATCCCGTATAGAACCATCTGAGAGGTAAACTTTGACATCACCTTGAGCGCTACCTTTAATTCTCTCAACTTCAGCTTCAGTACCATCGTCAAATATTAAAGCTAATTTACCACCATATTGATTTCCTAATCTAGGTTCCAAACGAGGTTCTCTAGATTTTTTAGTAGGAAAACCGAATAAAATTGAATGTATAAATGCTTGAATCGTTGATTTTCCTGCTTCATTTTCACCAAAAATTTCAGTAAAACCTTTATTAAAGTCTATCTTACGTTGAACAAATTGACCGTATCCATAAATTTCTAGTGATTTAATTATCATTTTGTTCACCTCTCATATCATCTTTTAAAAGACTTTCAGCATGATTAATTAATTCGGTTTTATCAAATTCTGTATAATCATCTAAGAATTTAGATGCACGAGGATTTAAGTATAAATCCGTCATAGCAGAATCAAAGACCGATGTGTCTTCCAACAAATCTGAGGAGAACTCATTTACAAGAGGTGATTCATCATTTTGAACATATTTAATATTTAAATCTTCTATAAACACAAACTGATTTTCATTTTCTTCATACTCTGTAATCATCTCTTTAACTTGAACCAAGTCTTGTGGTGCAATAAAATCTTCACTATTTACGCGTACATTTAATCTATAGAAAGCTTTACCTTCAGGTCTTACTTTATCTTTGAAAGACTGTATATCTTCGTATAGCTCTTGTTTAGACGTATGATTAGTATCAATAGTTGCTTCCTCAAATTTAATAAATTGAGTAGGATAAAATTGTGTTGTTAAATTAAGATGATCTCCTTCAATTAATAAACAACCTTTTTCACCTAATTCATTAAAATGTCTACCTTGAATATTACCGGGATAGTTAATTACTGGCATATCACTGAGTTGTTCACGTTCATGTATATGACCTAACGCCCAATAGTGGTATAATCGACTATTTAAGTCTTCTAACCTAAATTCTGTATAACGGTCTTTGACTGAGGATTTACTATACGTGCCATGTAAAACACCAATATGTATCCCTTTTTGACCTTGGCTTGATGGATAAGCATCAATTTTATTTTCATAACTTGTATCATTTTGATAACTAAAGCCATGTATAAAAATTGTTTCCCCATCTTTAGTAATCGCTTGATACGTTTCTACTTGATTTGAAAAAACTGAAACGTTGTTTGGCCAATTTGAAGATATCTTTGAAGATAGAGGATCATGATTACCATGACATACATATACAAATACTTGTTCTTTACGTAATCTTTCAAACTGTTCTTTTAAAAAGACTTCCGCACGTAATGTTCTATTCTCATTATCGAATAAATCCCCAGCAATGATAATGAAATCTACTTCTTTTTTTAATGCCAAATCTACTATATTTTTAAAACTTTCATAGGCACTTTTTTGTACATCTTCAAATATTTTAGGGCTTAAATGACTTTTAGATTTGAAGGGACTGTCTAAGTGTAAATCAGCACAGTGTATAAATTTAACCATAAGTTTAATTCTCCTTATAAAAGCCGTAAAGTTAAAAGAAATAATGCAATTTGAATATACTTCATTTGTTGATAAAAATTATAAATATTGATATTAAGACAGACTAATGACTATATATTAATAAGCTATGTATCATGAAAAATAACTTTACTTTATATTAAATTATTTTACCATAACACTTTGAGTCCAGTCGACGACAAACCAAGACATTCATTTTAATTTTATACCTACTCAAAACTATGACGTTAATACAAATTTTAAAGTATCACCTTTGAACTAGTTTATAAATTTGTAAACGAGAGTATTCTAAGGTACAAATGTATAAAAAATGTCTACAAAGTCTGTAACTTTGTAGACATTCAAAATTTAAAATGATTTCTCACTTTTATAGAAAAGTATTGAAATTAGTCAGCGTAAATTTCATCTAATGGTTTTACGATGATTTGGTTAATTTCTTGGAATACTTGGCTCATTTTTTGCTCAGCATTCATTAATTCAGAGATATTTTCATCTTTTTCGATAGCTTGAGCTTGTTCTTGAGCTTTTTGTAAATCCTCTTCAGGAATTTCTTCACCTTGCATTTGTTTTTGTTGGAAACTAATTTGAGTTTCACGGAATTCGTCGAATAATTTTTTTGATTCTTCGTTTTCTTTAACTTTAGCAAATGCATCTTTAATAGCTTTATATTCTTCACTGTCTCTTAAAGCTTGTTCTAATTGATTTGCATAATCGTATAAATTTACTGCCATAGTTGTTTGCACTCCTTTGAGTTAATTTGTGTTTTAACCACTCACAAATAACTTTAACATATATGTCACCTTTAGACAAAGATTGCAATTACACCTTGGAAGAAACCAATAATTCCTCCAAGTAAAAATCCTAGTGACATAATCAATTTTAATTCTTTATTAGCAATTTCTATAATTAACTTTTCAATGTAATCTAAGTCAAATGTATTAATTTGATCTTCTACTAGTTGTCGCAAATTAATCTTTTTCATTATATTGGTAAGATGTCGTGAAATATTATGAACAATGACTTGAGTAATTTTAGTAGCTGCTTCATTTTCAAGGAAGTGAATAAACTGAGGTGCAAGTTCATATATTGGTAAACGAGCTTTACCATTAAGATCAATATATGAGATTAAAAGATCTGTCGTGGATTTAGAAATAGATTCAAATTGCTCATCACTAACTAATTCTTCTAAATGCTTATTCTTAAGTGTCTCATATTCATTGCGAATGATCTTATTAATAATTACACGTGCTTTCGGATGTTGAGTCAATCGAATAAGTTCGTGTTGAATACGTTCTGCGATGCTTTCTTTAGTCATGAACATTTGTAGAAGACCTACAATTTTTCCTTTTTCCTGAAAGAAGGTATCTAACATTTCATATATATCGTGTGAACCTTTGTCAGAATTCAAATATTTTCTAGCTCTCTCGCATAATAAATCAGCTAATTCTTCTACTTTATCATCTGCTAAAACAAATAATTGCTCTGGCAAACATGCTGTTAATGCCTCTTGCTTATGTTGTTGATAAAAGTTTATAAGTTTGTCATTCAAAGTTGTTTTCACCTTATTATTTAATAAATCAGTTACATTAATGTCTAATGCTTGAGCAAAATTTTCAATTGTTGCATCTTGAGATTTAAGCTTTTGTATTTGAGTAAGAACTAAGTCTTGAATCGCATCTTGAGATTGTGGTTGATTTAACTTATGACGAATCATTTCTTCAGTAATTAAATGATCTTCGATAACTTGACCTATTTTCTCAGCTATTTCTCCACGTCTTTTTGGAATTAAACCTGGAGTGAATGGAATTCTCATTTTAAATATATAATATGGTTTAAATGGATGAAATAACATACGTATCGCTATAACATTTGTTATACCACCTATTATAGCCCCTATAATCATCATAAAAGCAATCACTAAAAAAGCGTGCATATTGTTAACTCCCTATTTAAATTTGAAATTGTGGTTAGATTATAACATCAATTAACCTAACTTCATTCTATTAAAACTTATAAATACAAATTACTAAAAATAAAACGATGAAAATCAAAAATGAATTTCATCGTTAAGTAGAAAAATAATTTTGTTTAATTAAGACAATACATCTGAAATAAGTGATTAAATCATTATAAGATTCTACTATCACTTTTAATTATACATGTAGTAATTCTTCTTTAGCATTTCTATTAAAGTAAGTTTCAGCCTCTCTCATTTTAGAAGTACCGAAGATTGGTTGCTTATCTGCATTTAATACTCGGTAAATGTTACTTACTTTATTACTTTGTAAAATAAATCCATTACGCGTTTCGATTGTATTCCAATAAATATCACTTGTAGTAGCATGATTAGGGTAAGCACAATGATTTCTAGAAATAGTTTGAACGATTTCTAATGGGTCGCAACCAAATGTGCTATTGAGTACATCTGAATCTCTAAATAACGCGCAAATTGAGACACAAGTCGTCCAGTTAGGTAAGACTCTTTCTTTTTCAATTTGTACTAATGTTTTTTTAGAAAGTCCGATTGTTTGAGCCATTGTATCTTGAGTATAGCCCGCTTCAATACGTACCATTTTAAATTTTGTTTGAATTAAATCTGTGAAACTCTGTCTATCCATTCTATTTATCTACCTTTCTAATTGGAAATATTTTATCCGGACACAAGAAATTGCAATAATACACATTTCTTGAAACACAAATTACATCTTAATATATTTTTAATAAAAATAAAAGAGAGAAATGCGTTTTTCTAACTATTTTATTAAAGGCAAAATTATCAAAATAGTTAAATATTTACATTTAACGACATTTTAACTAATTAAATTTAAAATATGTATATTTATTTTATATAATCGCGTTTAGCACATTATATTAATTTATTTTCCATAGCATAAATGGCAGCTTGTGTTCTATCCGTAACTTGTAATTTATTAAATATGTGACTTACATGTGTTTTAATAGTCTTTTCAGATACAAATAATGTTTGAGCAATTTCTTTATTTGTCTTGCCTTTAACCATCTCTCTCAATACTTCAACTTCTCTTTTAGATAATTTATTAGTAAAATGAGGCTTTTTAGATACTGCTTCAATCACACTTTTAGCTTCAGGATGAATGATATGTTCACCATTTAAAACTTTATGAATTGTTTCAATCAATTTTTGTGGTTCTACGTCTTTCATTTCGTAACCATCAGCACCTTTGTCTATAGCTGATATCACATGTTCATCATCTACATAGCTCGTTAAAACTAAAACTTTGACTTGAGGATATTGTCTTTTTAAAACTTCAGTAATTTCAATTCCATTCATTTCTGGCATCACTAAATCGAGCAACACAATATCAGGCAGATGATGTTGCTCTATATATGATAGAAATGTTTTGCCATCAGAAAAACCCTTGACTACTTCTAAATCATCAACTGTTGAAAGTAAAAACTCTAATCCTTGGCGTACGATATGATGATCATCTACTAGTACTACTTTATGCATAATCGTTCTCCTTTTTTTATTACTTTAAAGGTATATTTATTGTAATGGTAGTACCTTTATTCAATTGTGATTGAATATCTAATTTACCATTCAATGTATGTGTCCGTTGTTTAAGATTATTGATACCACTTGAAGCATTAACATTTACTTCATGCAAGTTAAATCCCTTTCCTAAATCAATAATTTCAATAATGAGATTATCCTGTGTTTGCGTTAGATTTAATGAGACTTCGTTAGTATCGGCATGCTTTCTGACATTATTCATCGCCTCTTGTATCATACGATAAATATTTTCTTCTACATGATTAGATAAATTGATCAAGCCATCAACATGGACGTCTAAATTTAGATTTAATACATCACTATAGTTATTTAAAGCGTGAATTAATCCGTGCTCTAGTCCTACAGGCTTTAATTGCCAAATCAATGCTCTCATTTCATTAACAGCATTTTGACTCGTTTCTTCTATAGTTTTAAATGCATTTTTAGAAAAATCATCCGATGCCATTCCTTGGGCAGCATGAGCAGTAAGTTTTAACGAGAATAACATTTGATTAACAGAATCATGCAGATCTCGAGCTAAACGGTTGCGCTCATTAATCTTAGCCGCTTCCTTTTCTCTATCTATCAATAATATACGTTTTATCGCCGAACCTATTTGAAATGCTACAGATTCTAGTAATTCTAAATCTTGCTCGCTATAATGTTTTTTATTTGGTGAAGCAACGTTAAGTAGACCAAATTGTTCCTCTCCAGAACGCAGTGGCACAGTTGCATGATGCGTAATATCATCTGTTTCTTCTTGATATGCACGATTAGCTAAATTAATTCTTGAACAATTTATAATATTGGACGCTTTAGTTAATTTTTTATTATTATATGCTTTGACACACCAACATGATCCGTTAGTCATATAATGACAATCTTTTTTGGATAATGCACCAGGGAGGTCTACTGAGGAAACGAGTTCATGGTCCCCCTCCTCATTGATAAAAAATATCCATCCAGTCGTGAAGTTACTACCATTAATAAGATAACGTAGTCCTCCATGCATCATGCTATACATCTCTGTTTCTTCATTAAGAAATTCAGCTATCTCTTTTAGTAATGCAAGTCTTGTTGGCTTCTCCATTTTATCGCCCCAATACTATATCCATAATATTTATATTATACATGCCTTAGCTTTATTTTGAAAATGTAATTAAATACACAATTGATAAGTATTTGAAAATTCATTTTCAAAAATAAACATGATATAGAGAGTAATAAATTTGTGTTATGATAATAATGAACTATAGGAGGATATTATGAAATTTACGATACCTGAACAATATAATGAGAAAACTTTAAGAGAGATATTTCAAAATCTCAAACTCCCTAAAAAAGACTTACATCAACTTAATATGTCAAAAGATATAACAATCAATAATCAATCTGCTAAATTAACTGATGTAGTGAGAACCGGTGATTCGGTGTTCATACCTACACCAGAGGAAAAAAGTAATTATTTACCTAGTTATCGTTACGCACAGGTTTATTATGAAGATGATGACTTTGCGATAGTGATGAAGCCCAAAGGTGTTAAAACACATCCAAATGATTTAAAAGAGAGTAATACACTTATGAATCATGTAATTTACACAGTTGACAGTGAATATGTCGAACCTATTCATCGTTTAGACCAAGAAACAGTGGGTTTACTTATTGTTGCTAAGAATCCAATTATGAAGAAAATCTTAGATCGAATGTTAGAAGAAAATGAAATTACTCGTATTTACAAAGCTAACGTTAAAGCATTGTTACCAATCAAACCTCAAACAATAGATATGCCTATTGGTAAAGACAAATTCCATCCTAATAAGCGTAGAATTTCAAATACAGGACAACGTGCAATCACTCATATTTTAAATTCTGAGATGATTAAAGAAGGTATATGTCAACTTGATATTAAACTTGATACAGGTCGTACGCATCAAATACGAGTACATTTAGCAGAAATCGGTCACCCTGTAATTGGTGATCCATTATATGGTGATTCAACATTGCGTAAATTAGAACTTAATAGTCATAAAATTGAATTGATTCATCCACTAACACGTGAGTTGGTTTCGGTAAGCTTGGATGATAAAAAGGCATAAGTCTACTATAGAACAGATAGAGGCTCAATAATATGTAATATTAAATAAGCGAGAGACGTATTATTCAATACGCCTCTCGCTTTTATCATAGATTTAATTAGTGAGGGTCAACCATGTCTTCTGGTTTAATCCATTCTTCAAATTGTTCTTCAGTAACATATCCGCTATTTATAGCTGACTCTTTAAGAGTTAATCCCTCTTTATGCGCCTTTTTAGCAATCTGAGCCGCTTTTTCGTAACCTATATGTGGGTTTAATGCTGTAACTAACATTAATGATTGATTTAAGTAATTGTCGATATTTTCTTCAATCGGCTCAATACCTACTGCACAATTATCATTAAATGTTTGCATACCGTCAGCTAATAGATAAATTGATTGTAAAGTATTATGAAGAATAACTGGTTTGAATACATTTAATTCAAAGTTACCTTGTGAACTTGCAAAACCAACTGCAGTATCATTACCCATAACTTGTACTGCGACCATAGTTAACATTTCACATTGTGTTGGATTAACTTTACCAGGCATAATAGATGAACCAGGTTCATTTTCAGGAATAGAAATTTCTGCTAAACCTGCTCTTGGACCTGAAGCTAACCATCTTACATCGTTTGCAATTTTCATTAAATCGCCTGCTAATGCTTTCAATGTACCATGTAATTGAACTACTTCATCATGTGCAGTTAAAGCATGGAATTTATTATCAGATGAAACAAAGGCATACCCTGTGTTATCTGAAATAAATTTAGCTACTTTAGCTCCAAACTCTGGATGAGCATTTATTCCAGTTCCCACTGCTGTGCCACCGATAGCTAAACTAAGGATATGTTTCTTAGATTCACTTAAAAGTTCTTCGCATTTATCTAACATATATCGCCAACCACTAATTTCTTGGCCTAATTTAATTGGGGTTGCATCTTGTAAATGTGTACGTCCAATTTTAATAATTGATTGATATTGATCTTCTTTTTCTTTTAAAGTATTACGCAGGTTCTTAAGCGCTGGTTCTAATTTTGTTTCAACTTCATGATATAAAGCAACGTGCATTGCTGTTGGGAATGTATCATTAGAGCTTTGTGATTTATTTACGTCATCGTTAGGATGAATCGTTTCATCACTATTATGTTCTTTAAGATACTCATTAGCTACATAGCTTACGACTTCATTTACGTTCATATTACTTTGAGTGCCGCTTCCTGTTTGCCAAACTACTAATGGAAAATGTTCGTCTAGCTCCCCTTTTAGAATGCGATCACATGCATATACTATGGCATCTTTTTTCTCATCACTTAACTTTCCTAACTCATTGTTAGCTAACGCCGCCCCTCTTTTTAATTGAGCGAATCCATAAACTACTTCAATTGGCATGCGTTCCTTACCAACTGGGAAATTACGTTTACTTCTTTCAGTTTGAGCACCCCAAAACTTATCTCCAGGTACTTCAATTTCTCCAAAAGTATCATGTTCAATTCTGACTGACATACATTTCTCTCCCCTTATTCATCTTTATTTAATTGTAGTATAGCACTATTTAATTTGTATGGGCAACGATGAGGTGAAACGTTTTCATTTCAAATATTAAAACCCTCATTATGTTCTGAAGTGATTAGAAGTAATGAGGGAATATATAATGAATTAAGCATTTTTATATTTACTTTTAATAGCTTGTAGAATTGCTATAGCTGTTAAAATAAATAAAATTACACTTAACGCAATAGTGAATGGACTAATTGAAACTAAAAATCCTAAAAATCCAGTTAAGCTATTATAAAAGCTATTAAGTGTATAGATAAGAATACCTGTAATGGCTAAACAGCAAATAACACTGATTACAACGCCGGATTGATTACTTTTAATAAAAGTTTGAGCACTCACATCATCGATTAAACCCTTTGAGAGGTTTAATTGAAGCTGAACAATTTTAAATAGTAAGGGTAAATAGAGAGCTCCTAAAGCAAGCGGAAACGCTTTAATTGAAATTAAACTAATAATGATGGTTGCTATCATCAAATGCAGCCAATATTTTCCTAACATATTTTGAATCTCCTTGAATTATTCACTATTTAGTATCTTATCACAATTCCATAATGAGGTGGAACTTTGTCATAGTAGAGGTGGAACTTTGTCATAGTAGATGAAAATTTAAAACTAAAAATTAATAAATTTAAAAAGAACTCCAATAAACTAATAAAAGCTAGCTTATTGGAGTCAAATAAATTATTATTCATTATTAAGGTCAGAATGAACATCTTCATCATGAGATTGGTTTAATTTATCTTCATCATTTTCTTCTGAAATTTGTTCCATTTCTTTTCCTAATTCTTTTAAATCATCTAAATCTGTAACCATAGCATTTTCTTCTTCATGATAATTCAATTTAGATTCATATTCTTTATTCATTATAAAATCCCTCACATAGTTTATTGATTAAACATAACGTGCTGTGAAGTATTCTTTAACATCCTCAGGTAATCCTGCAGCCGCTTCTTTATCTAAAATAACATTTACCATGCGGTGTGCTTTAAGATCTGCTGGCTCATAACTAGATTTGCCGTTTTCACGATAAAGTTTTTCAATAACTTCACGTTTATTACTACCTGTAACAACTAAGAAAATTTCTCTAGCTTCCATAAGGCCTTGACGTACACTTACATCTAACTTGCCACTTTCATCAATTGAAAGAACTTGAAGGATTAATTTACCTTTATTTTCTTTAGTTTTCATTTTATCTGAAATAAAATCAATTGCATCTTGTTCGTAAGAAATTGAATACACTTGGCTTTCAGGTACACCTAATGCTTCATAATAAGATCTATTATCATCATAATCTAAAATATTGATTTGGCTGAAATCTACAGCATGCGTATCTACATTTTTCTTAAGTTCATCTAATACAGGTGCGTGATCTTTTTCTAAGTGAAAACCTGCAATTGTAGTTGGATTATTATTAAATTGTTTACGAATAATATCTGCAGCATATTCTGCTACTCTTTCACTATTTTCAAATACTTTAAAGTTCATTGCCATATTAATTACACTCCTCTAAGTTTGCTCTTTACATAGAATGGTTGATATTAATTTCAAGTATACCCTTTTAAACAATTTATCAAACCAAGTAAATTCAGTTTAATGTTAGTACTTCATGATTAAATATAACATTTCTAACTAAATGATGACATTTATATATTTTTAAAAATAAAATTTAATTATGAAAGATTTGGAAATTCTTGTTGTCTTAAAGCTTCATAAATTAATAGTGCAGCCGTATTAGATAAATTTAATGATCTAATTTTATCGCTCATTGGTATTCTTAAAGCGGTATCAGCATATTTCTCTTTTACCCAATCAGGAAGCCCAGTTGTTTCTCTTCCAAAAATAAAATAATGATTCTCTAATGTATTAGAAAAATCAAAATCGCTATAAGTTTGTTTGCCAAATTTAGTTAATAAGTAATAATTACCTTTAGTGCTATCAAAAAATTCTTCAATGCTTTCATGATATGTAATATTTACATGCTCCCAGTAGTCTAACCCAGCTCTTTTTAACATTTTATCATCTGTACTAAAACCTAAGGGTTTAATAAGATGTAAATGTGTGAAAGTACCAGCACATGTTCTAGCTATATTTCCAGTATTAGCAGGTATCTCTGGTTGAAATAATACAATATGATTTGTCATATTCAGTCTCTCCTCATGTCCAAGCCTTTTTTCATTTCTACTTGAACTTCCTCTATTTCTTTTTCATAATTTTCATTAATAAAAGCCTTTGCGTCTTCACCTTGAATTTGACCTATAGCCCAATAAGCTGTACCTCTAATCATAGGTCTAGGATCATTAAGTGCAACTTCTTTTAGTTCTGGTATAGCACTTTCCTCGTTAAAATGCGCTAAAGCTAGAATTGCGTTTCTTTGTATAGGTTTTTTACCTCGCCACGCTCCAGCCAAATGACCATAAGTGTTCTTAAACTCTTTATTACTCATTTGCAACAAAGGAACTAATCGTGGTTTTAGGATTTCCGGTTCAAGTACTATATCATCATGTTGAGTATTAATACCTCTATTTTTAGGACACACTTGTTGACATGTGTCACAACCATATAAACGATTTCCTATTTTATAACGGTATTCATCTTGTAGATAACCTTTTGTTTGGGTTAAAAAGCTTATACATTTTTGACTATTCAACTGACCATTACCTACTAATGCACCCATAGGACAACGATCAACGCAGATTGTACAGTCTCCACAACTGTCTAAAATAGGATCATCTGGTTCGAAAGGTATACTCACTAACATTTCACCTAAATAAGTCCAAGTCCCCAATTCTGGAGAAATAACAAATCCATTTCTACCAACAAATCCTAATCCTGCGCGTTCTGCTACAGCTCTGTCTGAAAGTACACCAGTGTCTACCATAGACTGTATCTCGACATCGGGTACCTTTTCTCGTAGAAATTCACTTAATTTATCAAGTCTTTTACGCATAATTGTATGATAATCTTGACCCCAAGAAGCTCGCGCAAACATGCCACGTCGATCACCTCTTACACTTTTAGGTGCACCTTTTAATTTATTTGGGTAACCTACAGCGATTGCGATAATGGAACGCGCACTCGGTAAACTTAGTTTAGGTTCAGTTCTTAGAGCGATGTCTGATTCTTCAAATCCAGATGCAAAACCTTTTGAATGATAGCTTTCCAATTTTTGTTTTAGCTCATCAAACGGATCTGCAGTTGTGAAACCTATACTATCAATGCCAATCGAATGGGCATAGTCGATAATCTCTCTTTTTAACTGCTTGTAATCCACAAGCTTTGCCCCCTCACATAAAATTACATATGTCATTTTAACACATGTTTAAATAGGATAACGTTGTGAGTTTTTATTTTTTCTAAAAAAAAGATAGAACTGAAATCAATGACATAGTGAAAGATTTCTACGTTCTATCTTAATTTAAATATCAGCTTATTATAATACACGAGATAAGAAATTTTGAGTTCTTTCTTGTTGAGGATGTTCAAAAATTGCTGTTGGCTTACCTGATTCCACTACAACGCCATCTGCCATAAAAATCACTTTATCACTAACTTCTTTAGCAAAGTTCATTTCATGCGTAACAATTACCATCGTCATTCCATCTTTAGCTAAATCTCTCATTACTTTTAATACATCTCCTACAACCTCCGGGTCTAACGCAGATGTAGGCTCATCAAATAATAAAACATCTGGTTTCATAGCTAATGCCCTAGCGATGGCAACCCTTTGTTTCTGTCCTCCAGATAATTGATTAGGATATGCATCTGCTTTATCCTTTAAACCTACCTTATCTAATAAAGCTAAAGCGGTATCTTTTAACTGCTCTTTATCCCCTTTGAGTAACATCTTAGGTGCTAACATAATATTATCTATCACTTTTTTATGAGGAAATAGATTAAAGTTTTGAAATACCATCCCCATTTTTTGACGTAATTCATCTAAATGAACATTTTTATGAGTTAAATCATTACCTTCAAAAATAACTTGTCCTTTCGTAGGTGTTTCAAGTAAATTCATACAACGTAACAACGTACTTTTACCACTACCTGAAGGACCTATAATAGCAACTACTTCTCCTTGAGAAACTTCTAGATTAATATCTTTAAGAACTTCATGATTTCCAAACTTTTTGTTCAAATTTTTAATTTTAATCACTAGCTTTCATTCTCCCTTCAACTAAACTCATGATGCGTGATAATGCAAACGTTAAAATAAAGTATAGAACTGCAGCAACGATTAAAGGTGTAAAAGGATCGAATGAAATACCTTGAACAACTTGAGCATTAAACATAATTTCGCCTACACCAATAGTTGAAACAATCGATGATTCTTTAATGAGCGTAACAAATTCATTTCCTAAAGCTGGTAAAATATTTTTAATCGCTTGAGGCATAATGACCGACTTCATAGTTTGAATGTAGTTTAAACCTAAACTTCTTGCTGCCTCCATCTGACCTTTGTCCACAGCATTGATACCTGCTCTAATAATTTCTGCTATGTAAGCTGATGAATTTATGATAAGTGCTATTGTTCCACATATAAGTGCGGAAACATCTAAGCCAAGTGCTGCTGTGGTACCAAAGAATACAATAAATACTTGTACTAACATTGGTGTTCCTCTTAAGAATTCAATATAAATACTTGCTAACCAAGATAATGGTTTAAATTTATTTATTTTCAATAATGCGATAAAAGCACCTAGTATAGAACCTAAAATAACGCCTACTAATGAGATTAAAATAGTGTTTTTAATTCCTTTAATAAAGAAACTTCCATATTTTGTGAAGAAATTCCCATCATCTTGCATATCCTGAGCAGCTTGATTCATATACTTATCAATAAGGTTTTTGTTGTTTACTTCATCAATAGTTTGATTTAAATGCTTTAGTAAAATTGGCGAATTTTTGGGAACTGCTATACATGTAGGTTTCTTTTCTTCATTAAATTTTACATCAGCGAATTCTAATTCAGGATTTTGTTTTAAATACGCTTCTCCTACTGGTTTTTCGACAATTGTTCCTACAACTTTACCACTTTTAAGAGCTAAAATTGACTCAGGTAATCGATTTAGAGAGGATACTTGACTATCTTTTATTTCATTATGAGCTATTTTCTCTTGATCAGTTCCTTTCTGAGCAGCAATTTTCTTACCTGTGAAATCTTTCAAATCTTTATATTTATTTTTATCTGATTTTTTAACTAACATTACATTATTTGTCATCATGTACGGCTCGGTAAAATCTACTTCCTTTTTTCTTTCCGGTGTTGTAGTCATACCAGATATAATGACATCAATTTTTCCAGTTTTTAATGCCCCTAATAAACTATCGAATTGCATATTAATAATTTTTAACTTCAAATGATTATCTTTGGCTATTTTCTTCGCTAGCTCAATATCGACACCTGCATAATCAGTTTTACCATTTTTTATTTTTTCAAATTCTAAAGGTGCATAATCAGCAGATAATCCAACACGAAGTTCACCACGTTGTTTAATCTTGTTCCAATTAGAATCTTCTTCAGCACTAGCAATTGGATTTATATATGTAATTGCAGAGCCTAAAAGTAGTGTAATGACTATAAGAATTTTAATAATTTTGTACATACTTTAAGAGCCCTCCTAAATAAATATACATTATTATACATAATTACTTATAATAATGCAATTTAATTTTGAAGAAAGACAAAAAAATAAGCAATGTTTCAATAGATACTACCATGAAACATCGCTCTCATGCATATAATAATTTATTCTTTTGGTATTTCAAATTTATAGATTTCATCGCTATATGAATGAATAAATCTTTTGCATAAATGATGTATAATAAACGCACCAATAAATGGAACAACAAAATAACCAATTATCAATAAAATAATATTGAAAGACGTATCACCAGACATTCGATTAAGCGCATTAATCGGTCCAACTAGACCTGTATAACCAAAACCAGCTGACAATGGTGTCCCCTTAATATTTAAAAGATACGCTACTATACCACAAATAATCCCATTTAGTGTTAAGGGAATAGCAATAATTAAGTTCTTCAAATAGACAGGTATCATCATTTTAGCTGCACCAATTAATAGGACCAAATTGACACCGATTGAATTGACTCTTAGTGATCCAAATAAAAACGTTACACATGCTGCTACAATACCCATATTTGCAGCACCACTACCTAAACCAGTTAAACTTATAGCAGTAGCTATCGCTACGAGGGAAATAGGTGTAACCATCAATAAAGAAAATGTCACACATATAAGGATAGACATTAATAATGGGTTTAATTCTGTAAAGCCATTAATGAGTCTACCAATAGATTTAGTAATGATTTGAACATATGGGAGTGTCATTAAACCTATCGCTCCACTAACTACGGGTACTAATACCGGTAGTATAATCATTTCAAATGAACCAAGTTTACCCTCAAGAAACATATAAATGGCACAAGCGATAACGACCACAATAATGACATTAATAATATCTCCTATCCCTTTTAAAGCTATGCCACCATTACTAAACTGTATAGCTCCAGAACCTAATATAGCAGAAGTACCTATCATTGCAGCTCCTGCTCCTTTAAATTTAAATTGATGCGCCGCTAACACACCTATTATAAAAGCCATAAATGATTGAATAACAGTTACTAATTGGAATATAGTTTCTAATAAGTGATTTCCTTCTTTAAATAACTTGAGCAATTCACCTAATAACGCATTAGGTAATAGAGCAACAACTACCCCCGCCCCTACAGCATTTAATATATTATTAAAAAATGATTTTCCACTAAATTGAGATTGACTCATGATGTACCTCCAACAATTGCATTAGATTAATAGTATTATAGATAAGTATGATTAACAATAACTAAATTTAGAAAAAGTAAAAATTTAAGGGTGTTTTAGTATTTTTTTATTTTTCAGGTTAATATCTTCTTTAACACATTAAGTTCTGATAATCATATTCGTATTTATTATAGTATTAAAAAAAGAGTGAAAACGTTGATTTAACAACATTCTCACTCTAAAAGTTCCTAAAAGAATATAAAATTATACCGGTGGTCGGGATCGAACCGACACTCCAAAAAGGAACGGGATTTTGAGTCCCGCGCGTCTGCCAATTCCGCCACACCGGCTCAATAGATAAATAAAAAACTTCCCTATGGAAGCATATTATGGAGCGGAAGATAGGACTTACACCTATACCTCGTTCCGGGAAGGAACGTGTTCT
>NZ_KV793043.1:0-263 GCF_001808345.1 Staphylococcus sp. HMSC06C11 | reverse complement strand
CCTATACCTCGTTCCGGGAAGGAACGTGTTCTAAAAATTGAACTACTTCCGCTTAATATTAAATTATATGGAGCGGAAGATAGGATTTGCACCTATATCTCATTCCGGGAAGGAATGTGTTCTAAGAGTTGAACTACTCCCGCTTAATCCTGGAGGCGGCAACCGGATTTGAACCGGTGATAAAGGTTTTGCAGACCTCTGCCTTACCACTTGGCTATGCCGCCAATAACTGGGCTAGCTGGATTCGAACCAGCGCGTGACGG
>NZ_KV793042.1:0-1922 GCF_001808345.1 Staphylococcus sp. HMSC06C11 | reverse complement strand
AGAAACAGACAAAGCAACAACAGAAGAAGCGCCAGCAGCTGAAGAAACAAGCAAAGCAGCAACAGAAGAAGCGCCAAAAGCTGAAGAAACAGAAAAAACAGCAACAGAAGAAGCACCAAAAACTGAAGAAACAGACAAAGCAACAACAGAAGAAGCGCCAAAAGCTGAAGAAACAGACAAAGCAACAGAAGAAGCACCAAAAACTGAAGAAACAGACAAAGTAGAAACAGAAGAAGCGCCAAAAGCTGAAGAAACAGACAAAGCAACAGAAGAAGCACCAAAAACTGAAGAAACAGACAAAGCAACAACAGAAGAAGCGCCAAAAGCTGAAGAAACAGACAAAGCAACAGAAGAAGCACCAAAAACTGAAGAAACAGACAAAGTAGAAACAGAAGAAGCGCCAAAAGCTGAAGAAACAAGCAAAGCAGCAACAGAAAAAGCACCAAAAGCTGAAGAAACAAACAAAGTAGAAACAGAAGAAGCGCCAGCAGCTGAAGAAACAAACAAAGCAGCAACAGAAGAAACACCAGCAGTTGAAGACACAAATGCTAAGAGCAATTCAAATGCTCAACCATCAGAAACTGAGAGAACTCAAGTTGTAGATACAGTTGCTAAAGATTTATATAAAAAATCTGAAGTTACAGAAGCAGAAAAAGCTGAAATTGAAAAAGTATTACCAAAAGATATTTCAAACTTATCTAATGAAGAAATTAAAAAAATAGCTTTAAGTGAAGTACTTAAAGAAACAGCTAACAAAGAAAACGCACAACCAAGAGCAACATTCCGTTCAGTAAGCAGCAATGCTAGAACAACAAATGTTAACTATTCAGCAACAGCATTAAGAGCAGCTGCACAAGACACAGTTACTAAAAAAGGAACTGGTAACTTTACTGCGCATGGAGATATAATCCATAAAACTTATAAAGAAGAATTCCCTAATGAAGGCACGCTAACTGCATTCAATACAAACTTCAATCCTAATACAGGAACTAAAGGCGCATTAGAATATAATGATAAAATAGATTTTAATAAAGACTTTACAATTACTGTTCCAGTAGCAAACAACAACCAAGGTAATACAACAGGAGCAGATGGCTGGGGCTTCATGTTTACTCAAGGGAATGGCCAAGACTTCTTAAACCAAGGTGGTATTTTAAGAGACAAAGGTATGGCAAATGCATCTGGTTTTAAAATTGATACGGCATATAATAATGTTAATGGTAAAGTCGATAAACTCGATGCAGATAAAACAAACAATCTAAGTCAAATTGGCGCAGCAAAAGTTGGTTACGGTACATTTGTTAAAAATGGTGCAGATGGTGTGACTAACCAAGTTGGTCAAAATGCCCTAAATACAAAAGATAAACCTGTAAATAAAATAATTTATGCAGATAATACAACTAATCATCTTGATGGTCAATTCCATGGCCAAAGATTAAATGATGTAGTATTAAATTATGATGCAGCAACAAGTACAATAACTGCTACATATGCAGGAAAAACATGGAAAGCTACTACAGATGATTTAGGAATTGATAAATCACAAAAATATAATTTCTTAATTACTTCAAGTCATATGCAAAATAGATATTCTGATGGAATTATGAGAACAAATCTTGAAGGTGTAACAATTACAACGCCTCAAGCTGATTTAATTGATGATGTGGAAGTAACGAAACAACCAATTCCTCATAAAACTATTCGTGAGTTTGATCCAACTCTAGAACCAGGCTCACCTGATGTTATTGTACAAAAAGGTGAAGATGGAGAGAAAACAACAACTACACCAACTAAAGTTGACCCTGATACAGGAGATGTAGTTGAACGTGGTGAACCAACAACAGAAGTTACAAAAAATCCAGTTGACGAGATTGTACACTTTGCACCTGAAGAAGTACCACAAGGTCATAAAGATGAGTTCG
>NZ_KV793041.1:9236-10141 GCF_001808345.1 Staphylococcus sp. HMSC06C11 | reverse complement strand
CTACTATTTCACTTTCTGCTAACACCGCTTGGTGTCCCATTGTAAGTTTACCGGTGCTTTCATCAAGTTTTATATTAGAAATATTATTATTAATAGTCCATCCATTGCCAACTTTAGTTGCTGTAATAGTAGCCGGTTGCCCTTTCAAATCAACATAGTGAACATCTAATCTAGTAACATCATTATGTGGTATAATTTCGACATTTGCTTCTTCTATGTTAGATCTTACCACTGGTGGTTGAGGTTTAACTTCTTTAGCAGGCATAATTGTATGTTTGACAATACTATTATCACTGTTACCATTTGACGCAGTAGCAGTAATATCACTTTCCGGTTGCACAGCCACATAACTAATTGTCACAGTTCCTGTTTGAGAATTAATTGAAATACCTGAAATGTTATTATTCAATGACCAGCTTTGATTTTTCTTAGTGGCTATTGCTGTAGCGATTTGGTCATTGACATCTAGATATTTGATAGTTATTTTGTCTGAATTAATTGAAGGAATTATACTTACACTCGCATTGTCATGATCTGATTTTAGTACAGGCCCTTCTGGAGCGACATCTTTACGTGGCATTGTCACTTTACTTTCTGGACTCGAGTCGCTATTTCCTTTTGTTTCAGTTGTTATAACTTCACTTTCTGCTTGTACTGCTTGATAGCCTATTGTTACTTTTCCGGTTGCTTCATCTACCTCTATGTGCGGAACATTTTTATTTAATGACCAAACTTCTCCATTTTTACTTACGATAATGGTATCACTTTGCCCCTCTGTATTAGTATAATTAATCACTAATTTTGTTGATTCATCTTTCGGTGTTACCTCTACATTGACTTGCTCTTCGTTTGCTTCGATTGTTGGAGAATGCGGTGTTGTCTCTTTACGTGGCATAGTCACTTTG
>NZ_KV793041.1:8924-9216 GCF_001808345.1 Staphylococcus sp. HMSC06C11 | reverse complement strand
GCCTTTTATTTCTGTTGCTATAATTTCACTTTCTGCTTGTACGACTTGATGACCTATAGTTACTTTTCCGGTTCTATCGTCTATCACAATATGCGGTACTTGTTTGTTTAATAACCAAGCACCTCCATTTTTGTTTGCGATGATTGAATCAGAATGGCCTTCTGGATTTGTGTAATTGATCACTAATTTCGTTGATTCATCTTTCGGTGTTACCTCTACATTGATGTACTCTTCACTTGCTTCGATAGCCGGAGAATCCGGTGTTGTCTCTTTACGTGGCATAGTCACTTTG
>NZ_KV793041.1:8396-8904 GCF_001808345.1 Staphylococcus sp. HMSC06C11 | reverse complement strand
ACTTTTCCGGTTGCTTCATCTACCTCTATGTGCGAAACATTTTTATTTAATGACCAAATTCCTCCATTATTACTTGCGTTAATGGTAACACGTTGATCCTCTGGATTAGTATAATTGATGACTAATTTAGTCACTTCACCCTTTGGCGTTACCTTGACATTGGCGTGCTCTACACTTGCTACAATATCAGGCGCTTCTGGCGTTGTCTCTTTACGTGGCATTTTTAGATTGCTTTCTGAACTTGAGTCACTGTTTCCTTTTGTTTCGGTTGCTACTATTTCACTTTCTGCTTGTACTGCTTGATAACCAACCGTTACTTTTCCGGTAGTTTCGTCTAATTCAATATGTGGAACCTCTTTGTTTAGTGCCCAAACTTCTCCATTTTTATTTGCGATAATCGAACTTGGTTGGCCATTTGTATCTGTATATTTTACTTCTAATTTTGTTGATTCATCTTTAGGTGTTACTTCTACGTTGACATGCTCTACGTTAGATTCAATATCTGGTG
>NZ_KV793041.1:0-8376 GCF_001808345.1 Staphylococcus sp. HMSC06C11 | reverse complement strand
CTGCTTGTACTGCTTGATAACCAACCGTTACTTTACCAGTGTGATCGTCAATATTAATATGTGACACTTGCTTATCTAATGTCCAAGTTTCTCCATTTTTTATAGCATTTATTGAAGCTGGTTCTCCTTCGGGATTTATATAAATCATCTCTATTTTTGACGCTTCACCTTTAGGTGTTACTTCGACATTGACATGCTCCTCACTTGCTTCAATACCAGGCGCTTCCGGTGTTGCCTCTTTACGTGGCATATTTTCTCTACTTTCCTCACTTGTGTCACTGTTTCGAATTATATCGTTCGCTACAACTAAACTTTCTGGATAAACAGCTTGATAATTAATTGTTACTAAACCGGATTGTGGTTCGATATTTATACCAGGAACACTATTATTAAGTGACCAATTATCATTAGTTTTAGTAGCAATAATTGATGTACTCTCATTAGCAGTATTTTGATATGTAATATTTAACTTATCTGCTTTATTAGCTGGTGTTATAGTTAAATTTGGAATCAGGTAATTTATTTCAATAATTGGTTTGGATGGTGCATTATATTTTAGACTATTTTTCAATGTATCTAACGTATTAGTAACATTATTGATAGTTTCTTGGGATGCTTGATTTTCTATAGCAACATTATTCTGTTGTTCATTGATAATATTTCTAGCTTCGGTTAATTTGTCTTGAAGTGCACGCCATGAATCTGCGGTAAAATCAGCCTCATTTAAATCGTGTAAGTAGTTATCAACTTCATTTACTTTACTTTGTAATTCTGTTTTATTCATTTGAATTGTCACAGTTTGTAAATTAACAGTATTATCTCCGGTTCTTTGAGTATCTCTTCCTCTAAATGTTGCATTAGTTCTATAACTAACATGTCCATTTAAATTAACTATTTTAGGTATTGTTGCTTTAAATTCTACTGTATAGGAGAGATCTTTCCTCTCTCCTGGATTTAAGTTACTAATTGACATTCTTAATTTATTAGTATTTACATCTAAATTACCGGTTCCTCCACTACTAGAAATGAGTTTTGAATTTGCTGGTAATATAACTTCATAATATGTATCTCTTGATTGATTATGCCCTTTATTTTCAACAGATAAATTAACTGTTGCACGTGCAAAATTATCATTAGGACTATTAGGCTGAGTTATATATTCTACCTGTGCCACATTAGAAGTGATATAGGATCCACTATTTATTCTTACATCACTAACTGAACCCCCATGATAATAAGATGAATTATCACCAAATCCATGTTCTTTCGAAGACCGTTGTACACTAATTCGACCAGTGTTGGATATAGGTAAAAAAGAAATTCTTACTCTATTCATATCGCTTGGTATGTTAACCATTGCAGATAATTTACCGGTAGGGTACGGTCCCATACCATTTAGACGATTATCAAATAAGATGCGATCCTGCTCTATATTACTAATTTTTAATTTAGCACCTGATGCACCATCTGAAAATACTGGACTTGTAGATATAAAGTTAACGTTTAATTCCGAACCAGGTACCACATCTATATCTTGATAAATACCTGCTACTTTAGCATCATTGACACTTCTATCACGACCGTTATTCGTTCTTGCAAGTACAACCCCGTATGGAGCACCATTATTGCTCATAAAACTTGAATAATCTACTGCGCTTGGTGTATAAAACATAGGATACTCAGGATTAGGATCAGTTGAGTAACTATGCCAATTATCTACATTCGTAACTACAGTTAATCTCTTTGACCTTGATGGTAATATACCACCAGATACCTGACTAAAGTTTCCATTTTGAATTTCTGGATTAACTTCGTTTGCTTTCAATGGATCATTAGATACGTTATTTTCAGGAGCACTTCTAAATGATGATGTATCTCTTTTATGTCTAATATTCGAATAGTTTGAAATGTTATTATTCTTAGTTAAATGTTGTGATTGAACACCGTTTGACTGACGATTTGGAAGTAAAGATTCTTTATTATGTAATTTACCTGCACTATTTAAAAATTTATGATAATAATCATCAACCTGTTGTTGGCTTTGAGGATTATTTAAAATAGATTCAGCTTCTTGTAAATCAGCGCGAAATAATTCAACCGAATCTTCTGTCTTGTTACTTAAATCTAAAGATTTGTATTGATTTAAAATTTTTTCAAGTTGACTAGTATTAATAACGTGTTGAGTATTAGTTTTAGTAGTTGAAAGTTTATTTTCAATATCTTGATTATTAGTTAGATTATCATTTAAAGATTTTCCATTTTCAATATTAATTTGATGACTGGTACTATCACTAACTTTTTGATTGATGGTGGTATTATTTTGTTCAATACTGTCAGCTTTTGCGTAATTTATGTTAGACATCATGATAAAACCTATTATTGCTACACTAGCTGCTCCAAAACCTTGATATTTTCTAATAGAAAAACGTGTGATTTTTTTATCTAAGTTGTTGATTCTTTTGTTTTCCATCATTTTTTCTCCTCAAATATAAAGAATTTAAATTAACCCAACAATATTCAACTTATATTTTATTATTGATAAAATATATTTCATTGTGTTCCTTAAAATATACCACCAAGCTATATTTTGTGCAATTGTTTATTTTGAGAATTTTACTATTTGTACATAAAAAAGAGTGTGGGTTTAGCTCCACACTCTCTATAATTCTATTCTTTGATTTTATTTCTAAAAATACCAATTAATCCTAAACCTGCTAGTAACATTAATAATGCTGGATTAAATTCTTGTTCTTTAACTCCTGTTTCAGGTAATTCTTTCTTAGAAGTTTTATGATTATGAGATGTTTTATCATCTTTATCTTCATTACGTTTTGATATTTTTTTAGTAGGTTTAATTACTTCTAATGTTTGCTTATGTTGTTTTAATTTAACTTTTTTATAGATATATTTAGTAATACCATCTTCGGTTTCTGTTCTAATATATTTATAACCTTCTATTTGTATAACACCTCTTTGATTTAAAGGTGTTTTATCGTCTTCTACCGCATCTTTAATAATATTCCCTTGATCATCTAACCATACTGTAACGTGTAATTTAGGTTTATCATTTACATTATTTTGATTGTTCTCCTGCTGTTTAGTTTGAATAACTGGATCTTTCTGAGTAGTTGGTTTTGTCGGTCCTGATTGAGTTGGTTTCTCTGGCTCTTCCTGTGTCGTTGGTTTTACCGGTTCTGGTTGTGTCGGTTGCTCTGGCTCTTTTTGTGTAGCTGGTTTCTCTGGCTCTTTTTGTGTCGTTGGTTTCACAGGTTCTGATTGAGTCGGTTGCTCTGGCTCTTTCTGTGTCGTTGGTTTCACAGGTTCTGATTGTTTTGGTTGTTCTGAATCTTTTTGAGTCGTTGGTTTTTCAGAATTTACTTCTGATGGTTTAGTGTCATCCTTTTTTGTTGAACTACTTGTGGCTGTGTTTGCTGTTTGAGATGTATTTACTTTTCTATAAATGAATTTAGTTATACCATCAGAAATTGATGTTCTAAAATGTTGGTACCCAGGAATTTTTACCGGCACTCTTTCAGAGGCAGGCGTTTTATTATCTTCTACTGCATCTTTAATGATATTACCTTGATCATCCAACCATACAGTAACGTATAAGATAGGAACTTCATATGTTCCACTGTCCTCATCTTCGTCAGAATCTTCATTTGGAGTTCCATCAATATAATCATTTAAATTTTTAGATGATTTATGATGAGTCTCATTATTGGAAGTTGTTGTATTAGTTTTATTGCTTTCAGTTTGAATAGTTTTAGGTGATGTAGTGCTATTAGTCTTGTTAATTTCTTCAGCTTGAGCGGAACCATTGCCCGCAAAAAGATATAAAGCTAAAGTTAAAGCACTCGCTGTGCCGTAGCTAAAATATTTTTTACTTGGTAAAGATGGAAATTGTTTTAAATCTCTAAGCTTGTTGTTTTTCATAGTTGTAATATCCTCCCAAAATTTTTAAACGATAGCGTTTATCTAACTTATTATGAGTACTTATAATAAAAGCTTATAAAACATTACATAAATACATTAATTCTCCTTCGCATTATCGTTAATTTTATTATAATATATTTTTACGAACTAAAATACTCTAATTACAATAATTACAAAAAATAATAGATAAAAAAACTCCTTTCAGAGAAAATAATCTCTAAAAGGAGTAATAATGACAACCATAATGATTTAATTACATCATTCCTGGCATACCGCCCATACCTGGTTGTTCGTTATTTTCTTTTTCAGGAATCGTAGCTACTACTGCTTCAGTTGTTAAGAACATTGCTGCTACACTTGCTGCGTGTTGAAGTGCTGAACGAGTTACTTTAGTTGGATCTACAATACCTTCTTCAAGCATATTTACCCATTCATTCGTCGCTGCGTTGAATCCTACACCAGCATCTGCATTTTTTAATCGTTCAACTATAATTGAACCTTCTAAACCTGCATTTTCAGCAATTTGACGTACTGGAGCTTGTAATGCTTTAAGAACAATATTTACTCCTGTTTCAACATCGCCTTCTGCTTCAATTTCGCTTACCTTTTTATAGATATTAACTAAGGCTGTACCACCACCAGCAACAATACCTTCTTCAACTGCGGCACGTGTTGAGTTTAAAGCATCTTCGATTCGAAGTTTACGCTCTTTTAATTCAGTTTCACTTGCAGCACCTACTTTGATAACTGCTACACCACCAGCTAATTTAGCTAATCGTTCTTGTAATTTTTCTCTATCGAAATCAGAATCAGTTTCTTCAATTTGTGCTTTAATTTGACTTACACGAGCGTCGATACTATTTTCATCACCGTCACCATCTACAATAGTTGTATTATCTTTAGTGACTTCTACTTTATTAGCTGTACCTAGCATATCGATTGATGCATCTTTTAATTCTAGACCTAAATCATCCGTAATTACTTGAGCACCTGTAAGGATAGCTAAGTCTTCTAACATTGCTTTACGACGATCACCGAAACCAGGAGCTTTAACAGCAACAGCAGTAAATGTACCACGCATACGGTTTAAAACAATATTAGTTAAAGCGTCACCTTCTACTTCATCAGCCACAATTAAAATTGGTCGACTAGATTGAACGACTTGTTCTAATAAAGGTAGAATATCTTGGAATGAAGAGATTTTTTTATCTGTAACAAGAATATATGGACGTTCAAGTTCGGCAATCATTTTATCTGAATCAGTTACCATATATGGAGATTGATAACCACGATCGAACTGCATACCTTCAACGACTTCAAGTTCAGTGTTGAAACCATTTGATTCTTCAATAGTAATAACCCCGTCGTTGCCAACTTTATCCATCGCCTCAGAAATGTATTGACCGATTTCCTCATCAGCAGCTGAAATAGCACCTACTTGTGCAATTTCATTTTTGTTTTCAACTTTTTGAGAAATGTCATGTAATGCCTCTACAGCTACTTTAACGGCTTTATCAATACCTTGTCTCAAACCAACTGGGTTCGCGCCACTTGTTACGTTCTTAAGGCCTTCTTGAATCATTGATTGAGCTAAAACTGTTGCAGTTGTAGTACCATCACCAGCAATCTCATTTGTTTTATTTGCAACTTCTTGAACAAGTTTCGCGCCCATATTTTCATAAGGATCTTCTAACTCAATTTCTTTAGCAATCGTAACCCCATCATTTGTGATTAATGGAGTTGTATATTCTTTATCTAAGACAACATTACGACCTTTAGGACCAATTGTTACTTTAACAGCATTTGCTAATTTATCTACACCTCTTAGCATTGCTTGACGTGCATCTTCTGAGAATTTTAAATCTTTTGCCATACTCGAAATGACCTCCATTTATTAAGATTTCTTACATAGATGTTTTATCTGTCTAATATAAATTTATAATTATTGAATTACTGCTAAGATATCTTCTTCATTTAAAATTAAGTAAGTATCGTCACCACGTTTAACTTCTGTTCCAGCATATTGTTGGAACACAATAGTGTCACCTTCACTTACTTCAGGAGCAACTCGTGAACCATTGTCTAGTAGGCGTCCTGGACCTACAGCGATGATTACACCTTCATTTGATTTTTCTTTAGCGCTATCTGTTAATACAATACCGCTTTTAGTTGTTTGTTCTTGCTCTTTCTTTTCAATAATCACACGATTTCCTAATGGTTTAAGCATGATTGTTCCTCCTTCATTCACATGTGATTTAGCACTTTAATTATTAGAGTGCTAAGCTATTTTTATATTAATCAAATTTGGTCAATAATTCAAGCAAAAAGGTTAGCGAATAAATTTTGTACATCTATATTATTTACGATAAAATAAATTATACTTAGAAATAGATGGAGGTAAGTTATGAGAAGACTTTGGGTGTCCTTACTAACGGTACTCGCGTATGGCTTGGCTCAAATGTTACCTGGTTTTATACTTAGAAGTCATTTACTTGGTCATATGTCTCAAATTGAAACTGCTAAATTCATGATATTCACGCAAGTTTCTTTTTTTATATTAGCTGCTATTATCATAATTTTAATAAATTTAAAGGTAAAAAATCCTACTACTCTTGAAGCTGGTAGAAAGGAACCTAAGAGATACATCATTCCTTGGGCACTATTAGGTTTTTGTCTTGTTATGGTATATCAAGTTATTATAAGCTTGATATACTTTACAATCATGGGTAGTCAGCAAACAAGTCCAAACACTGAACGTTTAATGGCAATTGCTAAAAAAATGCCTATTTTTATTATTTTAATTTCTATCGTTGGCCCTATTTTAGAAGAGTTTGTCTTCAGAAAGGTTTTCTTTGGCGAATTATATAATGCAATTAAAGCCAATCGCGTTGTTAGCTTTCTGATTGCTTCTATAGTAAGTTCACTTGTATTTGCCCTTGCACACAATGATATGAAATTTATTCCTATGTATTTTGGTATGGGCATGATCTTTTCACTTGCTTATGTTTTTACTAAAAGAATTGCTGTTCCAATTGGTATTCATATGTTACAAAATGGTACAGTCGTTTTAATGCAAGTTTTTGGTGGCGAAGCTTTAAAGAAAGCTCAAGAACATGCCAACTTTATTCTACATTTCATATTAAACTAAAAAAGCATCTAATCATGTAAAATATTGCGAAACGTACATGATTAGATGCTTTCTTTGTTACTGTTGATTTTTTCTTCTATTATAAATAAACATACCTACTACACCGGCAAAAATTGCTACAATCGCACTGCCTAAAGTGATAAGCACACGATCTAATTTTTTGTTTTTGTTGTAATCATCGGATTGCTCGTTGTCGTTTGTAGTGATTTCATCTGCGCTATGATTTTTAAAAGCACTACGACTCCCTTTGTCTTTATCGTTAGGTTTCTTTAAATCAGGCATGGAACCAATTTCACCGGTAATTAAAGCTAATACTTGTTCATCTAAGTTTTCATAATACTTACTTGCATTTAGTGGATTAAAATATTGAAATCTGAAATAGTTTGAACCTTTTTGTAAAGAATTTAAATATTCATTTCCACTAAAGTTTTGCTTTTTAAATAAACTATAGATGTCACTATCGGTAATTTCTCCATTTTCAGTATCTAAATTTCTAACTTGATTAATTAAAAATGGATTATATTTGTATGCACCACTTGCTAAGCTTCTAAATCTATCTAATAAAGAATTTTCTTCAGAATCTTTACTTTGCTCATCTTTATTAAAATTCTGAGAATTGCTTCTATGATTTATAACTGATCCTGATCTATTCCAAATAAATTGATTTCTATCATAATTAGGCGTTTGATGATTAGATTGTGAGTAATTTAAATCATCTTTGGCATTAGAGTTTCTTTTTAATGGGGCACCACCATTGCTACTATTTTCATTATCCTCATTACCTTTATTAGGATTTAACAATCCATCATTACTATCCTCAGGATGTATTGTGGAAGAATTATTGCTATTGCTAGCATGATGATTTGTATTTGATGAGTTACCTCCCGTATGATTACTTGAAGGTTGCTCGTTATTATTTGAATTAGATGGATGATGTTCGCCACTTTGATTTGAATTATCATCACCACTGCCATTATTATGACCACTTGAACTACTATTATCATTTCCTTCAGAAGGATGATTATCTCCTGAACCGTGTCCATTTGAACTACCGGGATTATTATGATGTGAGCCAGAGTGTCCTCCACCCGGGTGCGAATTATCATCACTACCCCCACCAGAAGGGTTATCGTGACCCTGATCAGATGTATGATCATGTCCAGAACCTGAGTCACTGTCTGAATCTGAATCGCTATCAGACGCTGAGTCACTATCTGAGTCGGAAGCACTGCCTGAATCTGAATCGCTGTCAGAGTCCGAATCACTATCTGAGTCAGAAGCACTATCTGAAT